>JACOZM010000067.1 GCA_016181345.1 Candidatus Woesearchaeota archaeon | reverse complement strand
TAAAAAATAACAACAAAAATATGATGGAATACCATGAAAATAACCAAAGACCTTCAAAAACTTTCCTCAACTGATCTAAGATCTAGGTTGGCAGAAAGCAAGAAGGAATTATTAAAGATGAATGCTCAAGCCAGTACTGGGAACGTAAGTAATCCTGGGAAGATACAACAGACAAAGAAAAATATTGCTAGAGTCTTAACTCTGCTGAACCAAAGGGAGGACAAAGACAACTAGAATGGTAGGCGTATGTAATCAATGTGGATTACCGCAAGACCTTTGCGTCTGTGAGATGATTGCTCGTGAACAACAAAAGATCACGGTCAAGCTGGAAAAACGAAAATTCGGAAAGAAATATACCATTGTTTCCGGAATAGAAAAGGAAGCTAACATCGACGAAATCGTTAAGAAGCTGAAAAACAAATTTGCCTGTGGCGGAACAGCCAAAACCGGGCAGATTGAGCTTCAAGGCGATCATCTGTCAAGGATGAAACACGTCCTTGTTGATTTGGGATTTCCGGAAGAAACGATTGAAATTAAATCAAATTAAAGTCAAATGAAATTAAAGATAAATCATAAAGTGGATTTAAATCATAAAATGATACTGTAGAATGATCAAAAAAACCATGTTTCCTTATGAGCTCATAGGGGAAGACGTAGAAATCGTTGATGCCAAGAACGTATATGATAAGGGAATCAAAGGAAAAATTATCGACGAGACCAAAGAAACATTAGTAATCCTGCCTGGCCTTTATCAAGATAAAGGAGAGCACCAAGAGCAGCGTCAAGACAAAAAAAACAGCCGCAAAGATCAACAAAAACGACTGTTAAAAAAAAATATAATCATACGGATCACGAAAACCGGCCAATCAATTGACGGGAAAACGTTATTGAAGAAGCCTGAGGAGAGGATAAAAGGATGAGAACTGAAATATTTGGGATGAAAGCCCCAAAAGAAGCATGTACTGATAGTAAATGTCCATTTCACGGCGACATTAATGTCAAGAAAGAGCTACTGCGAGGAGTAGTGGTTCGAAAGGACATTAACCATACTGCAACAATCACTTGGTTCAGGCAGAAGAGTGTTCCAAAATATGAGCGGTTTGAAGTTAGAAGAAGCCGATTACGAGTGCACAATCCTGCTTGTATCAATGCTAACATTGGAGACAATGTTGTTGTAGCTAGAACTCGTCCATTAAGTAAAACAAAAAATCATAGTATTATCGGCTTGCTGGAAGGAAAGGGGACTAAAGAACTAAGAGCCGAAGCTGCTGCCCGTGAATTCGGTCAGAAGAAGAAAGAACGTGAACAGGAAGAATCTGGCGAAGAGAAATCCTCTAAAAAATCTAAAGGGCAGCAAGATCATGAAAGCCATGATACTAAGCATGATTCTCATCATGAGAAAAATCAACATCATGACAAAAAGAGCAATCCTACGATAAAAAACAAAGCTAGTGAAGAGAATAAAGATAATGATGAAGATACAAAGAATCTTCAGGATGAGTAAAAACTATGAAATCAGTCAAAAGCAGAATTACGAGAAGTTTGCCGATAGGGGCATGGATTAATTCATGTGATAACTCCGGGGCAAAAATCCTTAAGATCGTTTCCGTTAAAGGGCATAAGACTTCAAAAGGAAGGATGCCTTCAGCGGGAGTAGGAGATATGGTTATGGCTGCAGTTAAGAAAGGAAAATTAGAGATGAGAAAAACTGTTGTTCCAGCTGTTATCGTCCGACAGCGTAAAGAATATCGGCGGCCAGACGGTACGAGAATAAAATTTGAAGATAACGCTGCTGTCGTATTAAAAGATGAAAAAGGAAACCCGAAAGGGACTATCTTTAAAGGTGCTATCGCTAAAGAAGTAACCGAGCGTTGGCCAGCAGTAGCTAAAGTGGCTAGTATCATCGCATAAATAAAGAATAAGGATGATTTCAAAAAATATCAAAAAACATCAATAAAAAAATAACGACCAGATAAATAACAAATAACAACCAAATAAAAATAAAATAACAACGAAATAAAACAAAATAAAAATAATACACAAAAACAAATAGTGATCAAACATGAAAGAATTCAGCACATCTTGGAAAAGCAGCAAGCAAATTCGAAAACAGCGGAAGTATAGATATAATGCTCCGCTTCACCTCCGGCAAAAATTTCTCTCTGCACACTTGTCCGCAGATTTACGAAAGAAATATGGAGTAAGAAGTATCCAGCTTCGTAAGGGGGATAAAGTAAAAATTTTGCGCGGACAGTTTGCTAAGCGTGAATGTAAAGTTGAAAGAATAACACTGAAGAGAGAATCAGTTTTCCTTTCAGGAGTTGAAGTTATTAAAAAAGATGGAAACAAAGTCCAGTTTCCTCTTAAGGCTTCGAGCTTGATGATCATCGAGTTGGATTTGAGCGATAAGAAAAGAAAAATGAAATTAGAGCAGAAAAAACCTTCCGCAATATCAGACCAAGGAACAAAATTAGGTAAGACTAGCGAAAAAACAAAAGAAAATACTGCTGCTAAGAAAAAATAAACACGTAAAAATCATCTGCATGAGGAATACTAAAAATGAAGAATCATCTTAAACGAATACCTGCACCAAAGACATGGTCAATAGATCGAAAGATCAGGACGTTTGTCGTTAGGCCAACCCACTCGGGACACCCCTTTAATCACGGTTTGCCGCTGGGCGTCATCATCAGGGATTGTTTAAAGTTAACCTCAACAATGCGTGAAGCAAGAAAACTACTCCAGACTAATGAAGTCTTAGTTGATGGTTTCAGAAGAAAAGAATACGGCTTTCAAGTCGGTCTTTTTGATATTGTTACAATTAAAAAATTGAATAAATCTTATACTGTTACCTTTGATCGAAAAGGAAGATTGATCGTTGAGGAAATTCCTGCTAAGGAAAGCGAGCAGAAAATCTGCAAAATCATCGGGAAAACAGTCCTGCCTAAGGGAAAAATCCAATATAATCTCTCTGACGGAAAAAATATTGTCAGTGATAAAAAAATAAAAATAGGCGACAGCTTAGTATTGGGTCTGCCTAAATTAGATATTAAAGAAGTTTTAGAATTAAAGCCAGGAGCTTTTGTCTTTTTGGTAAAGGGAAAGCATCAGGGCAGTAGTGGTAAATTGAAAGAAGTGAAAGGTGAAGAAGCAGTCTATACTGCCGACGGCGAAGATATCGATACTGCTAAGGCTTACCTCTTTGTCGTAAAAGAGATTAAAAAACAAAAAACAGGAGCAAAGCCAGTAGAAGCTTAAGAAGAGAGCGTAAATAGATTATAACAAACACTAAAAATCAAACAAGACGAATAAAATAAGAAAAATCAAATAAAAAACAAATCAAATAAGACAAATAATACAAGAGAAATCAAACAAGAGAAATAAACCATAATCATGAGTGTGAAATAATATGCCTAAACAATCAACATCAACGACGGAAAAAGTAAGGAATCCTATGAGGGAGATTAAGATTGCAAAAGTTACTCTCAATATTGGCGCTGGTAAGAATGAGGATGTCTTAAAGAAGGGATTAAAACTTCTTCAGAAATTATCTCCTCAAACTCCGGTAAAAACTGTCGCTAAGAAACGTATCCCCACTTGGGGATTACGTCCAGGGTTAGCCATCGGTTGTAAAGTGACAGTGCGAAAAGGAGCTAAAGAACTATTAAAAAGATTATTAGTGGCTAAAAGCAATACGCTATCAGATAAAAACTTTGACAACCAAGGAAATTTTTCCTTTGGTATTCCCGAATATATTGATATCGAAGGATTGGAGTATGATCCAGAATTAAAAATTTTGGGATTAGAAGTAGCCGTAACTTTAGAACGTCCAGGGTTTAGGGTTAAGAACAGAAAATTATCTTCCCGAAGCATTGGCAAGAATCATTTGATCAGCAAAGAAGAATCAATTTCCTTCATCAAAGAGCAATTAGGAATAGAGATAGAAAGGTAGGGGTAGAAATAGAATGACGACAAGCGACCACCGAAAAGTATTCAAACAATTGAACGCTAAACCGATTAAAAAAGCAAAATTCCTGAAGTTTAACAAGCCTAAGAAAAGGTCTTGCGGAATTGCTTTGCGAAAATGCCGTAATTGCGGTAGAAATAGAGGACACATCAATAAGTATGGCCTTCACCTTTGTCGGCAATGCTTCCGAGAAATGGCCCTGAACTTGGGGTTTAAGAAATTCGGCTGATGCCAAATTTCTGACCTTTGCAGAAGCAAAGTTTCAAGAAATTCGGTTAATAAATGAAGGAAGGATATCAAATACAGATAAGTCAAAATCAAGATATGCTCAGAACAATCAAAAACAGATCAAAAAGATATCAAAAACATAACAAAAACATAACAAAAACATAACAAAAAAACATTAGGGATACAATTTATGAAATCAAGATTAAAGGTGAACAAAAATGTTTAATGACCCATTGGCTGCGGCCTTAACCAAGATACTCAACGCGGAGAAAGTAGGGAAGAAAGAGGTAGAGCTAAAACCCGCCTCAAAAATGATCAAGACGATCTTAACTATCATGAATGAAAACAAGTATCTGGGCTCATTTGAAGAGATAGAAGATGGTAAGGGGCGAGTCTTAAAGGTTAATTTGATTGGGAATATCAATAAATGTGGTGTTGTCAAGCCGAGGTTCTCAACAAAGTTCACTGCCTTCGAAAAATGGGAAAAACGTTATCTTCCTGCTAAAGATTTTGGATTTATCTTTATCTCCACTCCTCAAGGAGTCATGACTCATCTTCAAGCTAAAGAGAAAAAATTAGGGGGAAAATTAATCGCATACTGTTACTAAAATGAAAGACGATATTATCAAAGAAGTAGAATTGCCGAAACCTCTTCATATAGAGCAGCATGGCTACGTCTTAAAGATCAAAGGACCGAAGGGAGAAGTCTCTAGAGAGTTCCATCACCCTAAAGTGTTAGTCCAGGTTGTCGGCAGCAAAATAACTCTTACTGCAAAAAAAGCTACCAAGCGTGAAAAAAGAAACTTAAGCACATTTATGTCTCATATTAAGAACATTATCCAAGGGGTCCAAGAGCATCATGTTTACAAATTAAAGATCTGTTCTGGACACTTTCCTATGAGTGTTTCCGTCTCTGGAAAAGAATTCATCTTAAAGAACTTTTTTGGGGAAAGTATCCCTCGGAAGGTAACCCTTCCCGACGGAGTTCAAGTAAAGATAAATGGAACTGAAATCGTTGTAGAAAGTCCAGATCTAGAAGCAGCCGGGCAAGCTGCAGCAAAGATCGAGTTGCTTTGCCGAGTAAAAAACAGAGATATCAGGATTTTCCAGGATGGATGTTATATTACGCATAAGGCAGGAAAGGCAATCTGATTAAACACTGATGACCATGATGAACTAAAAAATAAAACTAAAAAATCACACTACAAAACATAAAAAATGG
The DNA here is from genome assembly GCA_016181345.1 of Candidatus Woesearchaeota archaeon. Classification (GTDB taxonomy): domain Archaea; phylum Nanobdellota; class Nanobdellia; order Woesearchaeales; family GW2011-AR9; genus JACOZM01. The sequence goes on along the minus strand of JACOZM010000067.1, from coordinate 5,045 downwards.
CAGATATCAAACAATTATTGGAACAGAGAAAGAAAGAAAAGAAGCATAAACCTAATTTCGTTGTCAAAGAATCGCATAACAAACGCAAGATAGAAGTGAAGTGGAGGTTTCCCGATGGAAGACATTCGGGAGTTCGCCAAGAGCATAAAGGAAAACCTGCATTAGTCACTATTGGCTATCGGACCAATAAGCTTGTCCGAGGGCTGCATTCATCAGGCTTACGTCCAGTTGTTGTTAATAATGAAAAAGAATTACTTTCCTTAAAAAAAGATCAAGGCGCTATCTTAAGTTCAGGAATAGGCGCAAAGAAAAGACTGGCTATCATTGAAGCTGCCGTGAAGAATAAGATTGCGGTATTAAATGTTAAAGATTTAGCGAAGTTAAAAGAGAATATAAGTAATGACCTTGTTTCAAGGAAGAAAGAAAAAGCTGAAAAGGTCAAACTAAGAAGTAAGAAAGAAGAAGATAAGAAAAAAATAGCTGAAAAGAAGAAAAAAGAAGAAGAGAAGAAAAAGGAAGAGAGCAAAAAATCACCGAATGCTGAAGAGAATAAGCTGGAAGAAAGCTTAAATGCAGAAGTCCAGCATGAACAAGAAAAGAAAGAAATGGAGAAGCAGGAAGCTGAAAAGACAATCATCAAAAAACAATAATGAAGGTTATAACCTGAAATTCCATGATAATATTATCACCAATAAGTTCAAAATAAAAAAATAAAAAAAATAAAACACTTAAACATTTAAAAAATCTCCAATAAGAGGATAATCACATGAAAAACAAGAAACGATTGGCAGCTAAGTTGCTGAAAACGTCATATACCAAAATTAAATTCAGCCCTGAAGCTTTAGATGAGATTAAAAAAGCTATTACCCGATCAGATATGAGAGGGTTGATTGCAGTCCATAAAATTACCGAAAGTCAAACACCGTTTCACTCTCGTGCTGGAGCTAGAAGAAATGCAGCTCAGAAAAGAAAAGGCCGACAGAGAGGGAAAGGAAGTAAAGAAGGAAGTAAGTTTTCCACGGTAAATAAAAAAGAACGCTGGATGGCCCGAATCAGGGTACAGCGGAGCTTCCTGAAAGAGTTAAAAGAAAAAGCACTTATCTCTATTGGTAACTATCGTATGCTATACGCAAAAACAAAAGGCGGTTATTTCAGAAATAAGCGTCACATTAAGCTTTATTTAACCGAGCACAATTTATTTGAGGCGAAGAAACAATGAATAAGAAACCAAAAACTGTCTTATATAGACGAAGAAAAGAACAGAAGACAGATTATAAAAGAAGATTAGCTCAGTTGAAATCAGATCAGCAAAGGCTTGTCATTCGATATACTAATCAGAGAATCATAACTCAGGTCGTAGAATTTAATCCAACAGGAGATAAGGTTTTAGCTGCTGTAGATTCCTTTGCTCTTAAAGCTTTGGGATGGAAACATTCCTGTAAGAACATTCCTGCAAGCTACCTTACTGGGTTGTTGATTGCTAAAGCGGCTGTTGCCGTTGGCTGTAAGGATGTCATATTGGATGCTGGTATGAAAACTCACCAGAAAAAAGGAAAGACCTATGCTTTCTTGAAGGGAGCTGTAGAAGGCGGGTTATCTATTCCGTATGGAGATGAAAGTATCTTTCCTGACAACTCTCGGCTGACTGGAGAACATATAACTAAATATTTAAAAACCCTTAACCAAGAAGCCGATGTAGCGAAGAATCTTGCTGAAGTAAAAAAGAAGATAAAATAGGCTAAACAAGAAATAAGCAAAAAATAAATGAAAAATGAGATAAATAAAAGAGAAACAATAAACAAACTAAACAAACAAATTAAATAAACAAATTAAATAAACTAAGAGAATAAAAATAATAATCAAACAATTAAAAAGGTAAAAATGGCTGAAAAATCAAAGAAAGAATTGGACATAGTGCTTGTTCCTGAAGACGATAAAATCGCAAAGGCAGTTGATATCGAAACTGTTCCAGAGATGAAGTCTGATTGGGTGCCTAAGACGGTTCTAGGAAAAAAAATAAAATCCGGCGAGATAACAGATATTGAGGAAGTATTTAACAAAGGTTATGTTATTCAAGAAGCAGAAATAGTTGATCAGCTTCTTCCAGACCTGACGGAAGATCTTTTGTTGATCGGGCAAGCTAAAGGGAAGTTCGGCGGTGGTCAGCGTAGAATTTTCAAGCAGACGCAGAAAAAAACTAAAGAAGGGAATAGGATTCACTTTACAACGTACGGACTAGTTGGAAATAAAGATGGTTATGTTGGTGGAGCAACAGGGAAGAGTAAAGAAACCGTCCCTGCCAGGGATAAATCAAAGAGAAATGCACGATTACACCTAATAAGAGTAAGAAGAGGATGCGGAAGCTGGCAGTGCAACTGTAAAGCTCCTCATTCAATACCCTTTGAAATCGAGGGAAAATGCGGTTCGTCAATATTAAAGCTGATTCCTGCACCTAAAGGAAAAGGTCTTTGTGTAGAAGAAGAATGCGCAAAAATTTTAGCTCTTGCCGGAATTAAGGATGTCTGGAGTCAGACTTTTGGCCAAACGGGAACAAAGATCAATTTGATTAAAGCCTGTATAGATGCTTTAAAGAGATTATCTCAGGTTAAGATTAAGCCAGAAGATGTAGCTCGATTAGGTCTTATCGACGGCAAATTACGGACAAAAGAATAAACGCTGTAAGCTAATAAACTAAAACAAACTAAAACAAAAAACTAAAATTAAGAAAATATGATAGTCAGAACAGAATAATAGTAAGGCATATAATTTAGACAAATAATAATGTGATTAACTATGGTAGAAAAACAACAACATTCCGCTTCCAAGATGAACAAGGTAAAAAAGACTGAAAATACAAAAACAACTTCAACCGCCTCAACTGGTGGCCAAAAGTTGGCAGTTATCTTAGTAAGAGGATTAGCACGTGTTAAAAAAGACATTAAAGATACGTTGATCATGATGCAATTGACAAAAAGAAATCGTTGCGTTATCATTGAAAATAATCCATTGAACAAAGGGATGCTGCAGAAAGCTAAAGATTATATCACTTGGGGAGAAATCTCCGATGAAACTTTCGGACAGTTGGTTGCTCAGCGCGGGGTTGAACTTGAATCTCCTCTGATGGACCGTAAAGAATTATATACCTATAAGCATTTAGATGTTGATGGAAAAAAGTATAAGAAATATTTTTCCCTCAATCCTCCAAGAAAAGGCTTTGGCCGTAAAGGAGTGAAAATGCCGTTCAATATTGGCGGCGGCCTTGGATATCGAGGAGAGAAGATCAACGATCTGATTACAAGGATGATTTAAGTTTAATGTTTTGAATGAAGGATGGTTAACATATGGTTGTTTACAAACGGAAAAAAGTAACTAAGTACCGGGGAAGCGTAACTCATGGAGGAGGTAGCCGGAAGAAGAGAAGGGGAGCCGGAAGTATCGGAGGTAGAGGAAACGCTGGAACTGGGAAAAGAGCAGGACATAAGAAAGCGGGGATGAAGACTCGTACTCTCGGAAGACGCGGGTTTAATCCTCGAAGAAATAGTGTTAAGCAAGATATCATCGTCAATTTAGCTTACTTTACGCCGCAAAAGTTGCATTTGTTAGTTCAAGAAAAAAAAATTTCAAAGGAAGGAAATGCTTATGTTATAGATTTGGAGAAATTAGGCGTTGATAAAATCCTAAGTATGGGGAACATAGCAGTAAAATTAAAAGTCAAAGGGATCGTCAGCCAAGCTGCCGCAGAAAAGATTAAGGCTGCCGGCGGAGAAGTTGTAGATGCTTCTGGAAAAGAAAGTACAGAAAAATCCTCATAACCATATTTTCATAAACAGAAAATACTCCATTAACACTTCATACACAATTATACCATATTCATAACCTACATTACCTATCAGTTTATTACCATTAAATATACATAACCAAACACTAAAATGAGTCTACTCGAAAAAATAACTTCTGTTTTACCGGAAGTTCGCGGACCACAACAAAAGAGGTTGCCTTTTAAAGAGAAGTTAAAATGGACTCTCACAATTCTTGTTATTTTTTTTGTCATGGGTTTTATCCCTTTATTTGGTTTAGGAGAAAACTCGCTTCAGAGATTTGAATTTTTATCTATTATTCTAGGCGCATCATTTGGTTCTATTATTAGTCTGGGAATAGGGCCTTTAGTGACTGCTTCTATTGTATTACAATTACTCTCTGGTACAGGAATTTTAAACCTTGATTTAACTACGATGGAAGGAAGGAAAAAATTCCAAGGTCTGCAAAAAATATTGGCTATTTTTTTTGTCATTTTTGAAGCTGCCATCTATGTATTTATGGGTGGGCTAGCTCCATCTCCTTCATTAGCCGGGACACCAGTATATACACAGCTTCAGTTCCTGCTAGTTTTCCAATTATTTTTAGGCGGAATTTTGATTATGTTCATGGACGAAGTTATCTCTAAGTGGGGATTCGGTTCTGGGATAAGTTTATTCATTGCTGGAGGAGTTGCTCAGCAAATATTTATCACTGCGTTTAACTTTCTTCCATCTCCAACAAATCCCGATATCGCCGCGGGCGCTATTCCTGCCTTGTTCCAATCACTATCTATTGGCGATGCAACTACTGCTGCCTTGCAAGTAGCTGCTTTAGTTTCAACGATTGCCGTTTTCCTCATTTGTGTCTACGGCCAGTCGATGAAAGTAGAGATTCCATTATCATTTGGTCGAGTTCGTGGTTATAGTATGAGATGGCCGTTAAATTTCTTTTACACCTCAAATATTCCGGTAATTTTAGTTGCTGCGTTGATGGCGAATATCCAATTATTTGCTACATTATTGGCTAATTGGGGATAAGTGGCACTTTTTAAGCACAAAATCAGGGTATTGTATTGTTGGCTAATAGGTGATAAGATAGATATAGGGTGTGGATAATTAAAAGTCGGCGCACCTTAAAGGATTATAAATTAAAAAATAAAAAACTATGGAAAAAGAATACATATATCAAGCTGAAATACTTGATGCCGAAACTAACGAAGTTTTAATTAAGATTTCGTCTTTCAGCCA
>JACOZM010000066.1 GCA_016181345.1 Candidatus Woesearchaeota archaeon | reverse complement strand
TCATCTTCCGGAAAATCCTTCACTTCAATATAATCTGGCGAACCGCCAAAAGCCATGGACGTTCCGACTACTCCGTCAGGACTTAAACTAGAGCCATGGAGTTCTCCCGGTGGAAAACCATGCCGAGTATTTGGAGTAAAACTACCAGTAAAGGTTTCAGAAGTAGGATCAGGATACCATATTGCTGTTTCCGGATCACGACTTACTAAATCTTCATAAGAATCAATAACTTCATCAAACTTCCATTGACTAACAAAACTGTCCATTCCCGAAGAAGTAGTGCTGAACATCCGGCGTAATTGAGTAGGAGTTTCTGTAGCTCTAAATGGACATTCATAACTATCTGAAACGCAATAGCCCTCTCTTACTGTTTGCAGGCAAGTACAATCTACAATCGGACTGCAGATAGAACATATTGGCTGGAGATTATTTGTTGGTGTTCCTTCACGTGGTGGTCTTGTTGGACGTCCATCTAGAGGAGGATTTTGACCATCTGGAAGAGTTGGTCGAGAAGGAATGGCACAAGTACCACTAATACAATAACTACCCCTAGAACACTCATCATTACTCGTACAACCTTCAGCCGTGTCGCTACCACCTGTATCTCCCGTATTAGCTGTTAAAATACTCGCTAGCCACATATTCCCATCAGCACAAGTTACAACACCAGCACTATTAGAACAGGTTGTAGTACTTATTTCCACACTATCGATGAGATAACTCACAGTTATTCTAGAAGAAAGATCAAGATTAAAATTATCCGAATCGATTGATGTGCATACACATGAAGGACTATCTCCACTTCCACTCTGAGTGCATGTTGAAGTTCCGATTGAAACATCATCATTGTTTGTCAGATCCACACTATAAGTTATTTCACCTGATTGTTCTGTATTAATTGTAGCGCAGATATCATCTGGAATAGAAGTCCCAAAATTATCATTGTAGGTAGTAGCAAAATTCCTAATAGTCACAAAAGATTCCGCTTTCCCCCCCACATTCTCCTGCGCAAACGGCAATAAAATAAGAACACCTAAAGCTAAGACTACGATACCTAATACTATCCAAAACGGGTTATTCCGCGCTATCTCCATCTTTTTAAAGAAGAATCATTTTTTTATTTATATAATTGTCGGTTTAAGAACTAGTTTACTAAAATTCCTTCCTTAACTGCCTGCCTAATGGTGCCTATCTGTTTTTTTTTTCTTTCAAACTCATCAGGAGTCAAACAAAGTGGTTCAAAATCAAGATGATAATCCCAAAAATCGTATAAACCGCTAGCCCGAATAGGATAAGGTATTTTTCTAAATTTTTCGCTGATGATTAGAAAATCAAAATCACTTTTTTTAAAATTATCTCCTCTTGCCCTGGAGCCAAATAAAATTACTTGCGCTTTATATTTTTCACGTACTTTATGGGCAAATGTTTTTATAATTTTAGCTGTTTCTTTGTCCATTCTAACACCTTCCTAGCCGTTTCTAGAAATTCTTTAGCTAACTCTTCATCATAAAGATCCGAAGGAAGATCATCACTTACATCTGGATAACGTGAAATAACATACTGCGGGCTTAATTTTTTAAGTGGAGGAAACAAAAACTCCGGGATTCTTGCTTCTTTGCCTAAATAAATTAAAGAATGTCCTTCAGCCTTATCTTCTTTTTTAAATAAGATTACTGCCTTAAGTGCTTTCTCTGCCGTCTGCTGAGAATAAAATGCAGTTCCATCAAAACTCCTATTTTTAAGGAGAATTACTGCTTTTTCTAAATCTTTTTCTGCCTGCTTAAACCAATTCAAAACTTCTAGTCGCATTTTTTTTATATTTATCATTCAACTATTTATAGCTTCCTATGTAGTTAATTTTTTATCTTCCACTCCATTTTTCTACTTACTACTATCCAAAACGGGTTATTCCGCACTATCTCCATCTTTTTAAACCAGTAGGTTTTTTATAGAAGTTCATCTTCCTTATTCCCATGGGGCTCTTCAGCAAGCTGGCTTTTTGGAAAAAGGACGATTTAGATTTCGACGAACTTGTCGGCAAAGACATGCACGATCCAAATCTTTCCGGTATGCCTAAAGATGACCTAGGTCTTCCGGGAGAATCTGAATTTCAACATGATCCGCTAGGACCACAAGACCCTCTTGCTTCCGCCCCTTCTTTACGGCCTAGTGCTGATCGAGAACATCCTCTCCAACAATTAAGTCCGCAGCAGAACTATTCTTCTTATGCTCAGCCGCAGAGAAACACGGATTTAGAATTAGTCAATAGTAAGCTCGATACGATTAAAGCTATGCTCAATTCTATGGACCAAAGATTAAGCCGAATTGAACGCTCGCAATTTGGCGAAAGTAAAGAAAAAAACTTATGGTAAAAAAGTGCCAATGAGAGATACCCTGCTGAAACATGACCACACTCTAGAGACTAGACAATCCAAAAAAAATCTCTATTTGTTTCTCGTTTTAAGCGCGATAATTATTGCAGTAGATCAGCTATTAAAATATGTAGTTCTTAAATTACAGCCGAACATAGACTGGAAATTCATTGCTTTTCATCTTGTTAAAAATACAGGAGCTGGATTCGGTTTATTAAAAGGACAGCAATTGCTTTTAGCTATCATCTCTTCGGTTGTAGTTTTAGTTATTGTTGTATATTACAAAAAAATCCCCCAGGAAAGATTTCCACAACTACTTTTTGCCCTGTTGTTAGGCGGAACCTTCGGAAACTTGATTGATCGAGCTCTGAGACAATACGTGATCGACTTTATCGACTTCAAATTCTGGCCAGTATTTAATTTTGCCGATGCCTGCATTTCTCTAGCTTCCATCGGATTGATCATTTATTTTTGGAAAGAAAAATAACGATGTCATTAAAATATCTAATCTATAAGATGTTAAAGATGTTATCAAATACTCTATCAGAATGAATAATATTCCTTCCTAAAATATTTAAATGAAAATACTTTCCGATATATTATGGAAAACAACCGGCCAAAAGTAGGAATGGGAGTTATCGTTCTTAAAGACGGCAAAATATTACTAGGAAAACGAAAATCTGCCCATGGAAAAGGGCAATATTGCACTCCCGGCGGCCATATGGAGTATATGGAATCTTTTGAAGGATGTATCAAGAGAGAAGTGAAAGAAGAAACGGGGATAGAGATTCAGAATATAACATTTCTTTGCGTCATTAACCTTAAAGTTTATGCTCCTAAACATTATGTAGATATCCACCTACGGGCAGACTGGAAGAGCGGAGAGCCAAAAGTGATGGAGCCAGATAACTGTGAACATTGGGGATGGTACAGTTTAGACAACCTACCAAAGCCTCTTTTCGGCACAGAACTCATGAAGATTGAAGCCTTGAAAACAGGAAAGAATTATTTTGACAATTAAAGAAATATGTACGTATTTAGTTCTATTAAAATAGTGGCTTGGTCAAGAAGGAAAATTCATTAAGAGCTTCGTCAGATAAGTCTAGTTGCAAGGCTTTAATCTTAAACATATAGTTTTTCATATTGTTCTTACTGGAAGCCCTGCTGAATTTTACGACCTGCCACTATTTTTGTTATGGAACTAAATACGTACAGAAATACAATAAATCAAAGTAATGCAGATAAAAAAAACGAGATAAAACAATTAGACGCTTCTATCCATCAATACAACTATGAGCTTTGAACCCTTTTTCCCAAGCTTCTTCTTTGCTTTTGAACCAAACTCTTCTGTCGACAGCAATTTTCTTGGCCCATTCGCATTTCGGCTCATGATAATTGTTGCTGTTTTTGCTGGCCACGTACTTTCCTGGATTATGGACTGCTTTGGCTTTTTTGACTGATTTGTCAACCGAAGATTCTGAAGAAGCACTAGCGCTTTTCACTAGACCTTTTTCTTTCTCCGCATCGAAATCAGAAGGTTCTTGTTCTTTTTTTGTTTTCTTTACCTCAGGCTTCTTCTCTGAATCAAAGACTTGACTATACGGCTCAGTGTACCGAGTTATCTTCAATGTCTTTTTTTTCTTCCTTGGAACAGCGAGTAAAAACCCAGCTAGAGCAATGATTAACAAGACAACATAAATCTTGCCGAGGAAATACCACATCAGGATAACATTGATAAGATAAAGTAAGAAGACAAAGAATAAGACTCGTTCTCCCCAGGTTTTATACCCTAAAAAACCGATAAAAGACAGGAAAAGAAGAACGATAATGCCTAAAAGTTCTAAAGAAAAGGCCTTGCCGCTTAACTCCGTGAGAAGATTAACCAGACTGAATAACAAAACAAGCAGTAGAACTGCATAAAAGGATAATTTAAATTTGCTTTTCACCATTCCGTTGAGCTAGTAAAAATATTTAATAAGCATTTCTATTATTTTATGAGTATGATATCATTTCTATGATGCCATTTCTATAATAGCATATCTATACTTCAGGATACTCGTACTTCAGAAAGCCATATTAAAAGAGATAAATAATCTTTCTAACAAAAGGAACGGCTAATATGAAACCCTCAGCATTTTGCAAGTGAGAAGTAATGTGCTTCGTTAGACAAGCCTACAATACGGTTCATTCTGCTTCAAAAAATAATTACTGAAGCGATTCGAACGGGAGGGTTTCATAAAAGCCAAAAGGAACAAAACTCATAAATATTCATGCAAATTAAAAACAGACTAATACTCCTTCAAGGATTAAACTCTTCTTCAGAGATTAAAACTCTTCTTCAATATTCTTCAAATACCCTTTTTTCTTCAAGAAATCTACTTCAGCTTTTCCACGATATTTATAGATGACATCTCCCTTCTCATCTCCACCTAGCTCCCAAGGCTCGATGATGACAACATCACTTTCTCTCACCCACAATGCTCTTCTCAATCTTCCAGGGATCCTACATATTCTCTCTTTCCCATCTAGGCAGAGAACTCTCATTCTGCTTCCACCTAATCTCTGCTGAACTATTCCCAAAACTTCATTCTTGATCGGCAGCCGTACCCGTAACACTTGCTGTTCTTCTTCTTGTGGTGGCCTGCTCATGTTGAAGTATGTATCTTAAATTTTCTTTTTTTCTTTTATCCTCATTATTAAGGCATATTTATAAAGGTTTGTAGGAACATTTAAATGGGAAAAAAAATATTGAGATAAGGATGAATCGCAAGATGAATCTCAAAAAAGAACGGAAAAAAATTGACCAGCTGGACCTTCTCCTCCTAAAGACTATGGCACAAAGAATAAAAATTGCCGCAACCATCCAAGCAGAAAAAAGAAAATTAGGCCTGCCGCAAACTGACCAAAAACGAGAACAAGAAATCCTAACAAAAATAAGAAGATTAGCAAAACAACAAAAAATCGATCCAAAGCTTGCCAGCAGCATTATTAAAAAAATAATTGCCGAAGGAAAAAGGAGTCATAAGCTTAAGAATCCTAACCACTAACCTAACCAGAAATAGAATCTAATAGAAAAATAAACCTAATAAAAAATAAATACGTACTTCTCTCCACTCGAAAAGCATATAAAGAAACGATTTTCCCTTTCTACTAGAGAAGAATGATAGATCATTAAAAGAATAAGCGATCATTAAACTAAAAAACGAGGTGTTCTGGCGTGGCTAAACGTGTTGAGTCTCCTTCATCAATTAATACATTTAAGCAGTGTAAGAGGAAGTACTATCACCAATATATTGAAAAACTCCCTACTCTGCCGAATATCCATCAAGTGAGAGGAAATATCGCCCATTCAACGTTAGAGCATTTCTACAATATTGAAGTTTCTGATTGGACAAAAGAAAATTTTTCGCAAAAGGTCCAGCTTACCATCCAACAATTATTTCTCCACCAATGGAAAGCTTACGAAAAAAAACTCAAGGATCTTCATCTTAACCCTGATCAAGAAAAATTTTATTTCGAAGAAACCATGATGATGCTGATGAACTGGGCTAACCATTTCACAGGAGAACTTAACGAAAGACTTCTCAAAAATGGAACATCGCTGCCTGAAGCGTTTATGGAATTAACCCCTATCCGCGAACAAGAATTCAGCTCCGATAATTATTCCGTCCATGGATTTATTGACGCGATTAAACATCTTGAAGATGAAGTCCATATTATTGATTACAAAACGAACAGCAGTTTTGAGATTAAAGATAGTATCAAACTTCAGCTGGCAATTTACTCGTTGTTATACCACGAAAAGCACGGGAAGCTTCCTTCAAAAGTAGGAATCTTTTTCTTACGGCATAAGCTGAAGATGATTAACGTTGATGAGGATCTACTAAACCTGGCTAAACGGGAAGTGGAACTCATCCATGCTCATACATCTATAACAGAAGATAAGCAGGATTATCCGCGAAATATTACTCCATTGTGTAAATGGTCTACTGGCAAATGCGATTTCTACGACACCTGCAAACCGCATGGTGAAAAAAAAAGATAATAGTCTTTAATCCACCTTGAATGTCACTCCTCGATATCTTTGGCGTTATTAAATTTCTCACAAAATATTTTTAAATAATATTCACTATTGCTTAGTTATGTCATTTCTCCGCAGAACTGCTGCAGCCCTTTCTCTACTTCTAGCTATAAGCACAAGTCAAGGATGTTATCAAACTTGCCGGGAAGATCAGATAGCTATAGGCGATACATGCGCTGGAGAAGAAGGAGCAGAGTGTTCTAATGACCCAGAAGAACAAGACTCGGGATGCTTAGACAGCTTAGTCTGTGCTGAATATAAAGGAGTAAGCACGTGTATTCCATCTGCTACATCGGAAGTAGTAACCGGACCAGGATTCAGAATTAAAGTAGGTAGTACTGGTAAGACCGGACTCCTTCACTTCACTGATGATCAACTGCAAGAAGACGTCGTCGTCAGCGTAAATTATAATAACATAGCAGTTCCAGACGCGGTAGTTACTTTTTGGGATGGACATGCATTTGAAGGATTTGAAATAAATCATCCTAGCTTCATACCTTCCTTCACTCCTTATCGTCATAACAGCGAACACGACATTGTATTGGAAACTGCCTCTTCTGCCTGCCGGTTGATCAATGGCTCTGAAAATGAAGATAGTCTCACTGCAACAAGAAAATTCTTAGACTACCTTCCTACTGTTAATTCTAGAAGCAGCGGTCCTGGATGTGTCTTATCTGAACGTCTTGATGAAGCTATCGAAGCAAGAACTATTGCTGTCATTGACTTATCAGACTACGTCCAAGGAGTAGGAGATACGATTAAGCCTCTCCTCCTTTGCGCGAAAAGAACAGTCATAGACCTCCCTCAAGAAATTCTAAGCCGTTATGTGGAAGGCTACGGAGCAAACTGTCCCGCCTACCGAACGTGGACTGCTCATCCTGCAGATCTTGTTGCGGGATTTGGAAATATTTCACCCATCTTAGGCATTTCAGGATGTATGGAAACAGTCCCATTAGAAATTTATGATAATGACAGAGACGACGATTGCGACGGGCAGATTGATGAAGATACTAGTGGATGTACATCTACTACTGCCGATTTGATCTGTGGAACCGACCATAATGTTTATCTTGAAGATAATTGTGGAGTCCGAGAACTTTACGAAGTCTGTGAAACTGATTGTGATGAAGGAAGCTGCATTGATGATGCTTGCATTCCTAGAACTGCAGATTTAGTCTGCGGGACTGACAGTAATGTTTATCTGGAAGATAACTGCGGAGTCCGAGAGCTTTACGAAGTCTGTGAAATTGAATGCGATGAAGGAAGCTGCTTAGAAGATCTCTGTGAGATGCTTCCTGCTTGTTTTGATGGAAATGTACGGTTAAGAGACAGCTGTACGGGAGATTGGGCAGTTTCAATCTCTGATTATTGTACAACAGCAGAACATTGTGAAGACGGAATTGGCTGCGTTCCTAACGATCCCATTGGTGGTACAGGAAGCTATTGTGATCCTTGCACGACGAGTTTGGATTGTTTGGAAGGATGGAGCTGTATTACTTATGAAACAGGCCTTTCTTGGTGTTTCGCACCTTGTGAAACAAATTATGATTGCAGAAGTGATTTTAGTTGTTTAGAAGATTATGATCTTTGCACTCCAGATTACACTTTAGCATGTAGTGGCGGAAATGTTTGGGTTCGAGATATTTGCGGTGCATATCAAAATCTATTAGATGACTGTTCATCTTCAGAAACCTGTATTGACGGATCTTGCATACCTGAAACTGTTGAATGTAGTTCGCATGCTGATACTATTTGTTATTCAGGCGATGCATACTGGGAAGACAGCTGTGGAAATAGAGAAAGTATTGCCGATAATTGTACTACATTAGAAACATGTGTTAGTGGAGCTTGCGTAACAGAAACAGTTGAATGCACTTCTCATGCCGATACAATATGCTATCTAGGAAATTCATATTGGGTTGATAGTTGCGGAGAACGTGAAACACGAGCTGACAGCTGCACAACATCAGAAGAATGTATTGATGGGTCTTGTACTCCTTGTACTCCACATGCTTATACTGTCTGCTGGGTCGATCCAGTTTATGTTATGTGGGCTGATAGTTGCGGAAATGAAGAAGATATTGCTGAAGTTTGTGAATCTGGAGAACGCTGTACAGATGGAGCCTGTGCACCTTCTACAACCTGCACTCCCCACACAACAACAACATGCTATTCAGGAGATTCTTATTGGGTAGACAGTTGTGGAACGAGAGAAACACGAGCCGATGACTGCTCTACTTTAGAAACGTGCATTGATGGTGCTTGTGTTTCTGATACTCCTGCTTGTGATCCTACTGCTGATTGCCCTGATGCTGGATGCTTATTATACGATCAGTTCAATGGTTCATCATTACAAGAATGTATTTGGAATACATCTGATTCTCCAGAAGTAGAAGGAGGAAACGTTATACTAGGACCTATGGAAAGTATGTACACTGGCTTACCTAGTTTCGACACCTGCACTGATTTTACATTTGAAATACGCTTAAGACTTAACCGGTCTGATGAATATTTTATAACTAATGCCAGTGAGAATTATATACTCCATCGTCCCTCCGATCATCCTAATCAAATTGGTATAGCTTGTGCTCCACGTAGTGAAACAGATGCAACTTTTTATGACAGCTTCAATCCTACTAGCTGGAACACGTTAAAATTAGAAAATAGCTCGGGAAATTCAAGATTATATGTAAATAGTGCATTTAAAGGTACGATTTCTTGTAGTCATGGACTTAGCGACCTTAGAAACCTTTCAGTTAGCGGTCCTGCAACAAGTGGGGAATTAACTGTAGACTATATTAAACTTCTATGTGATGACTAAAAATAGGAGAAAAATAGGAGATAAAGCATTTAAGAAAAGAATTCAACCCATCGCTACTTGCATACTCATCCTGATGATCTCTTGATATAAGCCGACGTGCTGTAAAACGAATGTTTCTACAAAAGCTCCTAAAACTAAAAAGACAAGCCCAAACAGCAAGAGATAAAGATTAAAACTAAAGACTTCTAAAAAACGGCTGGACGCAAATTCTTCAAGCAGAACATCTTTGGATATCAGACTCCCCGAAATTGCCGCTAAAAAATAGGAGATCCCTTCTAGGATCATATGGGGAAAGACGATCAGCATAATTAATCCAAAAAAATACAGAGGATGCTGGCCAGTAAACTCTCCGGCATTTCTCGCCGTTACCCCAAATATCGTTCCCCATACTGAAGCATTCCATGTGATTAAGAATATTGCGCCATCTCCAGTCAGCAGTGCTAAAATAAAGCAGGCGATGAGAACCAAAAAGTTGTTGCTTAATAGACTCCAGAACAATCCATTACCTGCTACAGCATTTCCGGCAAACCCTTGTCCAAACCTAATTTCCAGCTGTTCTCGAAAAAAGATATTTGTTTGAAAAGAAGGGAGGAGCATCGTTCCTATGGCATAGACTAATAGTATCCCTAAAAACATAAAGACATAGATTCTAACTACTTCAATATCATCTCTCCATAGCGAACGTAATGAGACTTTTTGTTCGATTGCTTCCTGCCGTTCTTCAATTGAAAAGATTTTATAGAGCTCTGGAAGAAGAAGAAGAGACGTGAATGCAACTGCCACTAAGGCAGGATCTCCTGGAAATAAGATCGTGGCAATGATAATACCTATAACTGAATAGACTACACCTAAAATAAATGCATATCTCCCTTTATGTTCTAACCAATCTTCTGGGAAGATGTGTTCTAAAACCATGTATGACCTCTTTTTTTATTGAGATTAGACGCCGATTAAACTACCTCCATAACTTTTCATCTAATCTAACCACCTAACCTAACTACCTATCTATCTAACTATTGGTAAAGTAAATTCCTTTTAGTTTATATATTTTGCTACATCGATGTTCGTCATATCCATAAATTATTTAAAGTTCAACGAAAGAAACGTCCTATGGTCAAGAATCAGATTAAAACCGTACTATTATTAGGAATGTTGACAGGGATTTTTCTAGCTATCGGCGCTTTAGTTGGAGGAAGAACTGGCTTGTTGGTTGGACTTCTTTTCGCAGGAGGGATGAATTTTGTGAGTTACTGGTTTTCAGATAAGATTGTTCTTGCCATGTATGGAGCTAAAGAAGCTGATAGAAATAAATATCCGGAATTATACTCTTTAGTTGAAGAGATTCGGCATTCAGCAGGATTGCCGATGCCAAAAGTTT
>JACOZM010000065.1 GCA_016181345.1 Candidatus Woesearchaeota archaeon | reverse complement strand
ATTAAAAAGAAATAAAAAAAATATTAAAAAAAGAAAGTGGATTTACTTCTTCCGTTTACTTCTTCCATTCATTTAAGAAAATACTATTGAAGTAACTTACGAATTGTGCAGCTTCAATCCATACCGCTGAATCATAACTCTTATGGACTTTCAAGTCGTCAGTTAAGAACATCAGCATATCTTTATTATCGACAATACAAAATCTTGTGTCAACGTTTTTCATCTGCTTAACTTGAGCAAAGCTTGAATAATTATCAACAACTTCTTTTGGCACGTTTTGCGGTAAAACAATCTTAACATCAACGCCGGCTTTAGCTGCTTTCTTTAATGCAGGAGATAATGCTTCATATTTTCTTTCCGCACCGGATTTTGAAGTCATCAGGATCACATTACTTTTAGCGTTTTTGATCAAGAATTGCAAGTGTTCGTAAACCTTATCACGGCCACGGAAAGCTCCACTTTTATCGGTTGGATCAACTAATTTTACTCCTTCAGTATGAAGCGTGCTCAATTCTTCTAAAACATCAGAATCTTTTAATTCTGACAATATTTTATTTCGTTCATCTGCTTCTTCAACAACTTTCTTCTTTACTCTGTCAACTACTTCAGCTGGATTAACGGCAAGATATTTAATTGGTTTTCCTACCTTAACTACAATAAATCCTTTCTTTTCGAGAGATTCAAGAACGTCATAAGCTCGAGAACGTGGAACACTAGAGATGTCAGAAAGCTCTCCAGCAGTGGAAACGCCTCGGCTTAATAATGCTACCCAGAGCTTACTCTCGTATGAATTTAATCCGAAGTCCTTGAGTTTGTTTAAAAAATCTTTTTGAACGATCATCTTGTATTTTCCTCCGTGCTTAGTCATCTATTGCCTATTTTGAACTGCTTTTTTATCGGCAATCTATCTTAAACCACTAAGAACCTCTTTGAATATGATATAGATGCTCAAGAATATGTTTATTTATAAATGTTTCGGTTATTTTGTTACTAAAAAGTAGTGTATATTTTCTATATGTTTATTTGTGGTCTCTGTTTATTAGTAGTGATGTCTGTTTGTCAGTTCTTGCTTTGTTCTTGTTCAGTTTAGTCTCTCTCTCTTATTCATCATCAACAGTAAATAATCTAGAATCTTTTACTTTAAACAATTTAATTCTTGCTCCAGCATCGAGCCAGCCATGTGCGTAATTAAGGGCTGCAAAATCAAGGACAAGGTCATGTTTTGTTTTCCAAAAATAATGGGCATCATCATAATAGCGCTGGGCCATATCTAAAAAATCGTTGGCTTCTTTCAATCTTTTTTCATCAAGAGCGTTTTTAACTTTATCTAAAGCTTCTTTTGTGATAGAAAAGTATTGTTCAAGTTTTTTGAGAGTTATAGTATTGTTCATCATAAGAAGAATAAATCGCTTTTTTATAAATTGTACTCTTGAAAAACTATTTCTTATCTCTTAATCTTATTAAGTAATCAACAAAAGAATAAAGGGCTAAAAATAAAAGAAATCTCTACTTTGCAATGCTTGGTCGTTTAACTGTAATAGGCAAGACGCCTTCGCTGTATTCTTGGAGAGCGATCTCAATTGGATCATATTTTATTTTTTTAAGATCTTCCTCGCTGAGCTTCAAGAGAAATGGGGCTCCCATGGAAATCTGCAAAGCCCGAGAACCAATCATCCGTGCTTTTTCATATTTTGTGTAATTTATTTTTTGTTCTTCCATTGTTTGAATCCTCCGGATTCGTTTCTTGCATCGTTAATAAAAAATAAAAATATTTTTATTCTTCTTGTTATTTATTTCTAATTTTTTAATTGATGATTCAATTCTTCTCTTAAGAAGCTTGATCTTTCTAATGCTAAGTCGATCATCTGTCCTACTTCTTCAACGGTAAGGGGCATCTTTCCGCCTTTTTGCATGGCAGAAATTGTTCCATCATTGTCAGATGCAATAGTTAATCTTGCTTCGTAGGAGTTTTCTTCTTCAACTGTCGGATCAATCATCAAAGCTCCGTTAACCTTATAGACAGTTACGGAGATAGGCTCTTTGGTTAATGGTATGGGTTTGTCTGTTCTGTTCTTATAATCGATAGAACCAGTTTCTTCATTAACTACGGGGAATCTTGCTGCTTTCAAAGCGGCCATTGCTGCTAATCCAGCAACGTCAAATAAGTTTCCAGCATCATTAATAGTGATGATATCGATGATTACAAACCAAGCTTTTTCTCCCGGTGTAATACATAAAGCATGCAAATCAATGGCCTTAGCTTCACGGATTCCTCGGTCAATAACTCTAGCTAGTTCAATAGCTTTTATCCCTGGCGGACCTGGTTCGTATTCTTCACTTGATAGAGGAAGAAGTTCGGCATTAATCATTATCCCGCCTTGATCAGAAGTGTCATTGTATGGCTTCTCGATGGAGAGCTTTACTCCAGCCATAACAGTTGTATTTCCAATTTGGACTTTGGCTGAACCTTCTGCGGTCCAAGAAATATTGGTCTCGATGACGATAGGCTGTCGGTAGTCGGTCAATTTTCTAGTGTCTAAGCGCTTGCCTTGAGCGGCAAGCATCATGATAGTTTCTTTATTAGCAATCATTTTTCTACTCCTTTACGAATCTCTCTTTAAGAGCTTTTTTTTGTAATTGGTAAATCTGTTCAATGGCTTTTTGTCCTAATCTAAGGGCTGAGAGTAAGTCATCTTTACTGATCTCTCCATCCATCTGTAGAAGGGTTAGCTCTTTAGTGTTGTGGATAACAGCTATAGGAATGTCTGAAACTGGCTGGCCTTTAGATTCTGGATTAAATTCGTCGACGTGTTCTTCCATATAATCTAAATCAGCGACAATCTTGTTATCAACTTTTCCAACAGCAACAGCAGAAACCATATCTTTCATAGGTATTCCAGCTTCAGCCAGTGCTATTGAAGCAGCAGAAATGGCTGCACATCGTGTTCCTGCATCAGTTTGAGGAAGTTCTACAAAAACATCAACAACTGCATTAGGAAACGCAGATAAATCAACAACTGGTTCTAAGGCTTTAGTCATAACCATAGCAATCTCTTGGCCTCGTCTACTTGTTCCTGGACGCATTCTCTCTCCAGAACCAGAAAATGGCAGCATATTGTAATGGCATCTTAATAGGCCTTTTTTAGGATCCTGTAAAAATTTAGGGTATAGTTCTCTTGGACCATAGACTGCAGCAATAGCCCAAGTCTTTCCTATCTTAAATGAAGCAGAACCGGCAGCGTTAGGAATTACATTCGCTTTAACTTCCATAGGACGTAATTCTTCGTCGGTTCTTCCGTCAAAACGTTTTCTGTAGACCATCTTAATTACCTCCTAGGAATTTTTCAATCTTATCTGTCAAGCCTTCTAGGTGTGACTTTTCTTCAACAAGTTTAATGGCTCTTTCAGCTAAGAACTCTCCTTCAGGTGTTCCTGTAATCCAAACAAGTCCATTCTGGCCAACGGTAATTTCGCATGCAGTCTTTGTTTTGATCAATGAAATCATACTCCCTTGCTTACCAATAACCCTTGGTACTTTTTGGCTGTTAATCTTAACGATTCTTCCACCGCTGATCTTATGTAATCCTGGCTCTTTCATGGTTACATCAATCAAGTTTTGAGATGTAACATTGATAATTTTCACAACAACATGATCGCCGATAGCTAAAATCTTGCTTAAATCTTCCTCTTTTTTGATAAATCGCATGGAAGCATCTTTGACGTTAAGCATAGCAGAATATGCGGTGTTTGTGTCAACTCTCCATCCTGACATAGCAATATCAATAACTTTAGCGATAATCTTATCTCCTACTTTGAGGACATAAGGACCAGCTAATGGTGTAATTTTTAAAACTCTTCCCGAAATGTTAACTAAACCTAAAACTTTAGAATAAATTTGGTTGTTTTCGCGATAAGTATTGTCACCAGGCAGATAATCCAAGCCTTCAGCCAATGCTTCACCGGGAATGACGATATCCCGTTCTTTTACTAGTATTTCACTCATTTTCAATTTTTTCCGCTTTAAGTGAGATTATTATATGTTTAAGTTTCAGCGGAATTCTCCCTTTTCTCACACTTTATCCTAGTTTTATTCGTTATTTATAAGATTATTGGTGTATTTTGGATGAAGAATGGAAGGCAAAAACTACTTAAATTGGTCGATCATTCTGGAGATATGAGATCTTTGTATAAGTCTTTTATGGCTGCAAAACCATTTCCTTGTCTTGTCATTGACCAATTTTTATCTCAACGAAAATGCAAGGAACTTCTTTCTGCTCTTCAGAAAGAAAAATTTACTCTAAAAGAATCAGACTTATTTACGTTTTGGCAAAGTTCGGAGCTGAAGGATCATTTACGATTTTCGTCACTTGTTCAGATATTTCAATCTTCGGAATGGAAACAAAAGATCTTTGAACTGACAAGAATTCCTATCTCTTCTGAGATCGACCTTTTTGGCTCGTTATATCAGAGTACAAATCACCTTCTGCCTCATGATGATCGATTAGCCGGAAGAAGAATTGCGTTCGTCTTTTTTCTAAATACCTTAAAGAAAAATCAAGGAGGGCGATTACAGTTATTTCAAGAAAATAAAGTTACAAAGAAAATCACTCCTGCTAGCGGGAGATTAGTTCTTTTTGCTGTTTCTTCACAGTCAGTTCATTCAGTTGAGGAAGTTTATTTTGGCAAGAGATGGGCATTAAGCGGGTGGTTTCATGGTTAATTCGTGGTATGAAGGAAAAGAAGAAGCAATTCTTCAAGTCTTAGCTAAAGAAGGGATAGTAACTTTATTTGACTTTTTATGTCCAGATGAGTTTGCTGTGTTGAGGAAGAAAACGTTTTCTTTTCGGAAGAAGAATGATGTTTTACGAGGGAAATATGCAGAAGCTTTAGCTTACTTTGATGATGATTTTTTAAGAAGAATAGTTCAAGGAAAGATGGAGTGGAATGCACTTCAATTGTCTTCTAAAGATTATATTGTTAGGAATGATCACACGGCATTAAAAAAAGGAATCTATGCTCTTTATCAATCTCAACATTGGGATGACTCTTATGGCGGATATGTTGTGTTTATAGATGAAGAGGGAAATCATATACGAGTTCCATCTCAAAAAAATACACTAACTATTATTAAAAATCCAGTTTCTTTTTATGTTAAATATGTTAATCATTTAGCTCGAGGAAAAAGAGAATTTTTGTTTGGGATGATGGGGCTTCATTTGTAGATTAATTTTGCTATAATTAGCGAGATAACTAACAAAGTCTCAATGATATTAGCTACAATGATGGGCATTTCTCCAATACCAAAACCATATACAAAGTATAATACCAAGCCAGTTAATAGGAGGAGAGTCCACGGTAAAGAGATGTCCCTTGTTGATTTTGTCTTCCATGCTTGGATAACTTGTGGTGTTAAAGATATAGCAATAATAATACCGGCCAAGTATCCACTTATCTGTATAAGATCCATGTTATTATTATTATTATTATTATAGCATAAAGTTTCATATATAAATTTTCCTAGAAGAGAGATGAAATAGATTTATCTTCTTGATGGAGATCTTCATTTTTTACTTACTTAATCTCTACGACAACTTCTCCGTGGGTTAGCGCATTTAATTGGTCAATTATTTCAGGTACTAAACCGGCTGGGCTTTCGATCGTTACTTTCCATGCTCCTGTTGGAAGCCATTCTTCTCTAATAATAGAATATTTTCGCATTTGTCCTTGAGCTTTTCCAGCATACTTGCTAGGGATTTCAATGGAAAGACGTTTTTGCTCAATTTTTAAGGCTAGAATTGGACGGAGCCGTTTAATGATATCATCAAATTGCTCTTCAACGGTTTTATTATCGTTTAAATGAATTTTTCCTTCTTCTAAGGCTAATTCAATCCTTTCAGGAGGAATAGGCAAATTATTTTTTGGATCGACTGCTAAAGTTCTAATCATATTGATGAGCTTTTTCTTTTTTTGTTCTCGCTCTATGGCTCGATGTTCTGACGTCAGTTGGATTTCTCCTTCTTTAAGAATAAGATCAGCTATTTTTTCCACATCGGTTGTTTTAAAGACTTGCTGTAATTCAACTTCCGTCGGCATTTCTCCTCTTTTTGCATTAGTAAAAATGTGGCTGGCCATCAAGACATCGTGAAGTTCAGCTCCACCTTTTTTGTATTTTAGTGCAGCTTCTGGGTCAACGCTGAGTTCAAAAGTCTTGCCAAATTTTTTTAGTCTGGCTATACTTATTTTATCGGACATTCAGAGAAGGTTATTTTATTGCGATTTAAACTTTTCTAAGTTTTATTAATTAATCATCATTCATTTTTTTAAAATGAAGATGGTTTTACTAGAAACTATGTGGTTTTTGTTGGAACTTTGATTTGTGCTTTGAGCAATCATTTCGCCATATTCCAGAAGAACTCGAAGAACTGGCGGAAAGAATTGGCTACTTCAGCATTGTTAATGAGGAAGGCTTGAGGTGTTTCCGTCCAGAGTACAATCATGACTTTAGTTCCGTAAATACCTACTTCGGCAGGCGACATATACTTGGAATCTAAGGTTCTCACCTTAAAAAAAGGAAATTTTTCACAAGCTTTAGCTTGCTCAATAGCTCTTTGGTCAAAGACAGCTCTGGCTTTGCTGCCATTTTCCTTCATTTTAATCATCATCTCTTCAAAGAAAGGAGAATATTTATCAGCGGCTGGAGGAACTCCAAAAACACTGTACTCCTCGCCTTTCTTTAGGGAATTAGCCATATCCATAAACACAGACTGGACATCTTTTATTCCTCTAAAAATCATGGATTCTTGATTCCATAAATTTTCAAAATGTTTTTTGAAGGATTCGGCAAGGCTTTTATTTTCGATTAACAGTGTAGTTAAATTAGGTTCCCAAATAACTATTTGAATTTTATCCCCATAAATCAATGTAGAAATAGGGCTGAATAACTCTTCAGGAAGAAATTTATATTTTGTTTGTTTTGTATGAAAATAATATTCTGCATTTCCGCTAGCTAGGATTCGTTCTTTAATATTATTTTCTTCTAGTAAACGTTGGTATTGCTCGATAAATACGGGTAGATTTTTCTTGAATAAGCCATCATCTATGCCCATTCCAACAGTTTCTTTTCCTGTTCTAATACATCCTAGCATTACTGTTTTTAGTCCTTCTTTTCCTTGATAAACTTCAACTTTCGTTTCTTCCTGCTGAAATTGGTGGAGTTTTTGCAGTTCGGGAAGAATAGTTTGCAGATGATCTTGTTTTTCTTTTAAAAATTCAAAGAGCTTAGTGGGATTAGCAGCAGTATAATATTTAACATTGTTTCTGATGACGTAATTGATCAACCCTTTATTCAATAGTTTTTCTAAGAAATCATAAATTGTCGTCCTATGCATCTGGGTTTCTTCTTTAATCTTGCTTACGGGAACCGAACTTAGCTTTAAAAGAGCTAAATAAACCTTAATCTCTCCTTCAGATAAGCCTAATTCAGCTAAGACGCCAGGAATGTCCATATCCACAAAATAAGCTTATTTTCTATATAAATTTTGCTGTCGGAAAAACGACAACACGAATTTAAATAAAAGAGGATGTATTACTACTAAATAGTTAAAACAAATAAGCTGTTTGAGAGAATCGGAAAAGGGTGAAATGATGGATACAATGAATCAAGAACATGATAAAAAGAAGGTGAAGAAGATGAATGACTTTGATCAAGAGAAAATTGAGATGGATGCGGAAACGTTGAGGATGAAGCTCTTGCCGAAAGGGAGACTCATAGGTTAAGTGAAATAGATAACGACGATATAAACGTCATAAAGATAACATAAAAACAATATGAAAACAATATAAAAATAATGAGGTTACAAAAATGACAAAACAAGATAAAATAGCGGTATTTGATGTATTGGGGCCGTGTTATCATTATGATACTAACGGCTGGGAAACGGAGAAAGGGGCAATCGCTCCACTTGTAGAGCGGTTAAAAAACATGGTTATACTGGTAAGACTCTAGAGGAAGAAGCTCGGGATGAAGAAGATTTAGTATTAAGTGGTAAAGAAACTCCTATCATCATGCCGGGGTTTGCAGAGAGCTGTTTGTATCTTCGGGAGCAAGGTATTAAGCCGGTAGTTGTTTCAGCAGGAACTGATAATATTTTAGAATATGCTGTAAATAAAGCTGCTGAAGATTATTCTTCTCGAACAGGGCAAAGTGTTACGGCTCAGGATTTGGTGGGAAAACAGGATTTAATAAGTACAGTTTCAATCGGCAGCAAGAAAAAGCCAGAAACTTGGGCTAAAGCAGTTCAAAAATATGATGCAAATGAAGTTGTAGGAATTTGGGAAGATACGTGGGCAAACTTAGATGCTGCCGTTACTGGCTTAAATGCAACGAGAGGGTATCATGTTACCTCTACAGCTTCAGGATTAAGTGTTGTAGAGCAGGATAGGAATATCTATCGAGGCCATATGAATGAATCTCTAGAGCATTTGACAAAAGATTTATCTATGTAGGATCTTTTATTTTTTAAGATCTTTTTTGAAGGTTACTAACTATAACAATAGAGGTTAAAAACATGAAATTAAAAGGTATGGGAACAAGTACGGGAAATGTTCAAGGTAAAGTTAGGATCATTAAAAGTTCTAAAGATCATGCTTTATTTGAAGAGGGAGATATCTTAGTCACTCGGCTTACTGATCCGACGATGGTTCCCTTGATGGCAAAAGCTGGAGGAATCATCTGTGAAGTAGGGGGAATGACGAGTCATCCTTCGATTGTTTCACGAGAATTAGGTATAGCTTGTATTGTAGCAGTTAAACAAGCAACTGAATTACTGAAGAATGGCCAAGTGATTACAATGGATGGTAAGTCAGGAGAGATAGAAGCTCATTAATAGATTAATTGTGTTATCTTATTAGAACTGATATGTAATGGAAATTGCTAATAATAATGGAGGAAAAATGACACTAAAATCATACAACCAATCAATCCTTAATGCTTTAGGAGATATGGACTTAGGTACTTTGAAACCAATGTCTCACTTTATGTTTCATCCTCTTTTTGCTCAAGAATGGATACATAAGCTAGAGAAGATTGTAGATGAAGTTAGTGAACAGAAAATTCCTTTAGCTAAGGTTGCTAAGACTATCAGATCCGGAAATTTACGAGCCCATCTTTATTTTATCCTCATGGATTTAAAGTCAGCAAAAATTCCAAGGGATAGAAGGGTAAAGATTGCAAACTTCTTTTATTCAGTTTTACAAGAAATTGCTCAAGATGATGTTGATGGAACTAAGAGTAATATTTGTCACACTTCTCAAGAAGTTTCTCGCTTAATGAATAAACCATTTTCTCCTGCTGATAGCACTATTGCTCGACTCTTGGGAAGGTTATACACGGCTTGTTATCATTTAGCCAATGGGTTGTATACTGACTTTTATACAGATTATAGCGCGGAGAATATGGGGCCATATCATCTGGGCAAGGACCATATTCTGGTCATTAAACATTTTGAAGATTTGAAACCGACCTCATTGTGGAAAACCAATTTTCCTTATAAATCGGTAACGATATATTGTGTTTATGAGAATGTAAAATTTTCTGTTGATGCTATTTCTTGTCATAGTATGTATCAAGGAGATCATATCAACGGACTAAAGAAGTATTCTGTAGAAGTAGATGGCGAAGTTGTTAATGATCAAGAAGAGATTAAAAAAATTGTTCAAGCTATTGAGCAGGAATCAGTTCAGCAATGGAAAAAATTGTTAGATTTGAATAGAGAAGATCTGAAACAGAAAGGTTTGATGATCCGATGTTATCTCTTTAAAAAGATGTTTGACTTGGTAGGGATAGGCTGGAAGCCTACTTCGGAGATGGTAAAAGCAGTAAAGGGAAAACGATGGAGTACTTATTGGAAATCATCTGGACGAGAATATTGGGAGAAGGTTCTTGATCCAGCAATAGAATTTTATGGTTAAAAAATGGACAATATACTTTTAGTTGAAGATAATCCTGGATATGCGCAAGTAGGAGTAGACGTTCTAAGTTCTCAACGTCAAGTAGCTTTAGCTAGAGATTATGCAGAGGCTATGGATAAACTTACGATATCAGGAATAACGGGAGTTGTTACGGATTGTTTTTTTCCTGAACGTACGGGAAGTGGTGAGAGAACTATCGGAAAGGATTTAATTGAAAGAATGGCGCAATCAGATCCACGAGAGTCAGCCATTGTAGAATTTAGCCGAGCGATTGCTGAATCTGTTGAATTTAATCCGGTTGAATTACGAAAATATGCAGAGTTTATTTCAAGGCATTCTTTAGGAGCAAACGCAAGAGAAAGTACTTTAGTTAGAACGATTGTTCATATTGCCTCGACGATCGGAAAAAATGTTGCTACAACTTCTTTAGTCGATACGATTGGGTGGGCAGTTGAGAGAGATTATGGTCAGCAGAAAGATTATTATGGGGCTTTACGTCAAGCAGTACTTGAATCAGAAGCCAATCAGCCGTTAGGAATAATGGTTGCGGAAAAAGCACGAGAAATGGGGTTGCCCTTACTGTTAACTACTTCTACCTATCATCATGACATTCTTACTCAGCCGGTTCAAGATTATGTTCAACGTCAAGGTTGGAGACTTTTCGATTGTGGTCCAGGTGAAGAGAAGGATAAATCCAGTCGTCAGTTTTGGGAAAGAGTGGCTAGAGAGTTAAAGTGATAAAAATAAAGAAATAAAAAAAATCGATGCTAAAAATAAACCAAGCCTATTTAATAAAACTTACTTCGTTAACTTTCTTATTTCGTCATCACTTAACTTCGTAAATCGTTTATCTGC
>JACOZM010000145.1 GCA_016181345.1 Candidatus Woesearchaeota archaeon | reverse complement strand
TAGAAGCAAGAATTGAAAAACGCTGGAATGTAGAAATGATGCTAAAAGCATATGATTGCATTGAAAGACTGTATAGGAATGTAGTTGAAAATGGCCGATAAGAGAATAATGATAATAAATGCAGATCACGCAAGATTGGCTGCAAGAGGTATTGTTTGATTATGAAGAAACGAATAGTTTTAATAGGGGGAACTGCTGGAACAGGTAAAACAACATTAGCTAGGGAAATATCTTGTTTTTTAGGTATAGATCATCGCTTAGGGACTGGTTTTGTAAGAGAAATTATTAAAGCACAAACAAGTAGAGAGGTTGATGGTGGTCTGTTTGAATATACATTTAAAGCTGATTATCCAGTCCAGCATCTAATCGGGCAGGCCAACAGGATTTATTCTGCAATTGAAGCTTGCATTAACCGCGCAAGAAATGAAGGCACTTCATTAATAATAGAAGGCAACCATCTAATCCCCACCCTCTATTCTCTTCTAGAAGTCGATCATTACATTGTTTTAGGATCACCAGATGAACAAACTCACTTTAGAATGCTACAAGGCAATACACACTCTGAAAGATTAGTCTCAGTAAGTGATCTTAGAAAAGTCAGGGAAATTGATGAATATTTGCGTAAAGAATGTAGGAGGTTAGCAGTGCCTTATCTTCCTCATCCTGTTAATGTTGAGGATTTACTGCAAAGATTAAGATGAAGAATGACCACTTGTTAGAGAGAGTAGAGGGGAATATCGGTAAAAGAGTTGAAACTATGCAAGAAGTAAATGGAGGATACAGGAATAGGGTGTATTTATGTTCAACTTCAGATGAGAAGATTATTGTGAAGTGTTATCGCCCAGCAAGAAGAAGAGATGATTTTTGCAATGAAACTTCTGCTTACCAATTGTTTCAGAGACTTCAATGCCATGTTCCTGAAACCGTCTTTATTGATAATGAGAACAGGATGTTGGGACTCCGATATCTTCCAGGCGCTCCACTTCAGGAAGGAGAATGTTCTGATTATTACTCTGCTACAATAAGATTATTAGCAGATACTTATAGAAAAACTGGACAAGTAACTGACTCCGGACAATTTAATTTTCAGCGCGATCCAAAAGGAATTTTTGAAGGCATTAATCTTCTTAGAAAACATAGACAGTTTAATCCATCTGCCGCGTTCTTGTCCCTTGCTGAGCAGTCTTATGCTTTACTAGCCACAACTCCGAGAAGGCTAAGTCTAGGTTCTTTTATACCATCAAATGTTGTTAGGGCAGATAGAGATTATCATATAGATCTAGAACTAGTATCTTTTTCAGCACCAACTGATGATATTGCTTATTTTAGCTTATTTTCCGGAGTAAATTTATGGGAGGAAGCTACTCATCATGTTGATATGCAACAAAAAGATGATAAATTATTTGTTGCCTCACTATTACATCTGGGGATCTTAACTGCAGGAATTTATCACGCAGAATATGCTAGATCAGTAACAAAAGACCAACAAGATATGATTATTAGGAGATTAATAAATTTTCAGAGAGTTTTAGGTAATACAAATGATGCTGGGTTAATTGAACTTGCTGAAGCCATAGGAGTAAAGAATGACAAGCATATGTAGGATAGGAGTAGTAAGAGATGAAGTGGATATTATTGATCAGAATATCCGATGGTATTTAGATCAAGGCTTTCCAACTATTCTCTTAGATAATGGATCCACTGACGGGACTTATGAAATCTGTCAATCGTATCGAGGACAAGGAATTGTTCGTTTAGAGCGTGTTCCTTTTGATGAACATGATAGAGAATACTCTTTAAGAGAATTAGCTAAGCTAACTGCTGATTCTGGATTTAAATGGTTGTTGTTAGCGGATGCAGATGAGTTTTATGAATCGCCAGTAAAAGAAGAAAGATTAAATCAATCCTTAGAAAGAGAAATTCAAATGGGATATAACATCGTGAAATTTCATAATATGGAATTTTGGATGACTGAAAGAGATAATCCAGAAGAGCCAGATATAATGAAAAGGATTAGACACTACTCATACTTTGACAGTAATAGGTATAAACTGTTCCCTAATTTACCAGGTATTGATTTCTGGACTAAATTTGGCCATGTTCCTAGAAAGATATGAGTTTTCATTATCTTGATTTCACCGATAATCCTCAAGATTTTATAATTCCAAGCGAAAGACTAACGGAATGTTTGGAGGATGGAGATTGGAATTTAGAAAGAACATTTGATGGCAGACGAATGAGCAGAGAAAGGTTGATGCAATATTTAGGACTGCAATCAGAACAAGAATTTATTAATTGGTTAATGGAGAGGGGCTTAAGAGAATGATTATTTACTTAGTAAGACATGGTGAAACAGAATGGAACTTAGAAGGTAGAATTCAAGGTAATACAAATGTTTCATTGAGCGAGAGGGGGAAAGAACAAGCCAGGAGATGTGCTGAATTCTTCTCTAAAAAAATCTATCACAGAGCATCAACATCAGGATTACAAAGAGCCATTCAGACAGCTGAGATTATTGTTGATGGGAAAGTTCCTATTTCTCAATATCAAGAGTTCAATGAAAGAAGTTTTGGTTCATGGCAAACTCGTTTATGGTCAGAAGTACGTAGAGATACACCTAAATTTAGAGAGAGGTGGGAAGAGGAAGGAAGATACTTTCGGCCACCAAATGGAGAATGTGTAGATTCGATGATCAAAAGAGTAACTAAAGGATTCCAAGAGGTAGTTGATCAGTCTAATTCTAACCTATTGTTAGTTGCCCATGGAGGACCAATTAAAGTCATTATTGGATATGCTATGGGGGTTGATGAATTCAAAACTTATGAAGCATTAAAGATGTATAATTGTGGCATCAGTACTTTAATATATGAACAGAAGAAATTTAGAGTTGATATGCTTAATCATGTTCATTGAAGTATCAAGTGTTGAAAACTGGTTGAGACAATCGGCTGAAAGGATAAGAAAGTTATTAAGTTTAAGATTACCAACTTAACAGATGAAAAATGACAAGAAAAAATGGAGTTGATGAACTTGTCCTCTTAGCTGGACAAATTTATCCTGAACCATTAAGGTTAAATGAAGACACGAGAACTGAACTTGGAGTAGCTTGGGATGATTCTAGGTTATTAACCCTTCTCTATTCCGGCTTAGGAGGATGCAACATCTCTTATTCTAGTCGGCAAAGCGTCATATCTTTAACTGAACGAGGAATAGAATATTATCAAGAATTACGATCAAGAGAACAGAGATAAAGATGTTAAGATTAAAAGTTGTTAAAAGAGATTATGGCCTTGTTCAAAGATCTTGTTTAAAAACTTAGTTTAAAGGCCAAGTTTAGTGTCATAAATTTTATAAATCTAAAAGACTAAAAATAATCATGACCTCTTTTTTCATCGAAACGTACGGGTGCAGCCATAATTTTGCTGATTCTGAGCAAATGGCAGGATTATTACAACAAGCTCAATTTAATCCCGCAGAGAAATTAGATGATGCAGATATCGTTATCATCAATACCTGCACAGTAAAAACACCGGAAGAAAATGGGTTCTTTGCCCGATTAGAACAACTTCAG
>JACOZM010000064.1 GCA_016181345.1 Candidatus Woesearchaeota archaeon | reverse complement strand
TGACGTTCAAGACAGAAAAATTGGGTTACCGCCGAGAATAGCTGTTATGGAGACTAATCCTGCAGAAACTAGTGAAGGTCATCCTATCACTCAACGGGAAGTAGTCATTTCTCCGGGAGTGTTCGCCAACCGTTTGACTGAAGACTCCTACCAACGTGTTCTTTCTTTAGATTATCGTTCTCTCCCTACTGAGAGCATCCACGAACAAACAGAGAGGATGATAGCTGACGGAAGGCAGTATCATCCACGGAAGCTGCGAGAGTTAGGATTACTTCATCAGGCAACAACAGCCATACGAAAATGCTCAGAAAAGCCTTTATCCAGTTTTCTTCATTTTTCTTAAATGATTAAGTTGGATCTATTTTTTTCTTGGAATATAATTCCTGGGTTATTTTTACTACTTAGTAGTTATTTGGAGAAAAGTTTATATAAAACGGATGGTTCAAGGATAGAAGGTAGGAGTGGTAGGAAGTGCAGGGGCCTTCAGTGGTTCCCAGGAAAGTCCGCCCACCTCTTGGCACAGCAGTGCTGGTTACTCTATCATCAAGCAATTGGTAATAGAGATATAGAAATGTATGGCTCTGGCTCAGAAACGACACGTCCATAACCTAGGATGATGATGGCGAAGTTCTCAGCGATGGGAATAAGTTAACCCGTGGACGTTGGTTATGGGAACGATGAAACGGCGAATCCTGACCGGTGCAAGTTGCAATGGGAAATTAATTTCCTGTCTGCGTATAACGCTTAGTAGAATACTTCCACAGGCTATCGGCATTCTTCGAATGCTTTGGGCCCGACAGAAGGCGGCTTATTCCACTCTACCTATTTTTATTCATCGGAGAATAACTATGAACCTATTATATATAGAACATGAAGATATCCTTAAAGATATTTTTGAAATAGCTGCGGATGGAAGAGGAATCCAAGTTGAGAAGAGATATCTCCCAGCAGAAGTTTATCGAGATGCCCCTTTCTCTTTTGCTGATGAAGAAGGCTTAGTTACCTTGCTTCAAGGACGTGATGGAGTAGTTTTAGATTGGACTACATTTGGCTTCTCTAAAGTAAGAGGAGGACAAGGATCTCAATTGCTTCGCTATTTACAAGCAATCCAGGAATCAGGATATCAAGGAAAAATAGTAATTACGACTACTTCTGACAGAGGAGTGAGAGAAGAAGTAGGAAGAATCATCCCCAGTGCAAGAGTTTTTGAGAAGCCATTTGATCTCGATGATCTTTTTAAAGTATTGCAAGAGGAAAGAAGATGAGAAACCTACATCTATCAACAAAAGACTTACTGGACTTAGCTGACGGCTTAGCAAGAGAATTAAAGAGAGAAGCAAAAGGTTTGGAACGGACAGCAAGAGAAGTTGCTGATATCTCTAGAGACTATGATCCTCAAGCAGCAATGATAGCTAGGGGAGTGGCTGCAAGAGCAAGAAGAGTACGGGATGAAATAGGTGAATATCTTCCGAAAGAACGAGGATATACGCATACTTATAACTAATAATTAGTCGTCTTAGAAAAGTTTAGCAGAATTAGTGACCTTATGATGATTTAGCAGTCAGATTTTTCTAGACGTAGATAACATAGGTATTATTTGCTTGTCAGGTGGAAAAAGCAGATTTTAGAATTTATTCTTGTTTAGAGATTGCTACATCAACAATACTACTTCCTGGAAAATACACAACATCATCAATACGTATAGAATATTCAGTATTATCTTCTGCCAGGAGACTAATAGTATCTCTCAGCTGGGCTTCTTGAAATGCGTCATCATATTCTTTCCCAAAAAGCTCAACAACTATTTTTCCATCATCAACTACTTCTTTAATCCCGAAAGCAGCAACAACTCCATTGGAACTATAAAACTGAAGATGATACCCTATCTTAGCACGATCCTCTGCAAACAGCCTATTTTGGATTTTTCCAGTAGTAGAAGTGATAGCAACATCAACATAGCTGTTCATATCGCCAGCATAAATATCCTCAACAGTAATAGAATATGAAGTTGTGCCATCTTCTGCTAGGAGGCTAATAGTGTCTCCTAACTGGACTTCTTGAGAGGCATCATCATAGTCTTCACCAAAAAGTTCAACAATAATTTTTCCGTCATCGACTACATCTTTGATTCCAAAAGCAGCAATAACGCCACCGGAACCATAAAACTGGAGATGGTAGCCAATCTTAGCGCGATCTTCTGCAAATAAGCGATATCTTACCCCTGATGAAGGAGCGAGTTCTGCAGCTGGAGAATCCTCGTTAAGGTTGCCACTCGTGGTATCCGATATTTCAGTTGACCCTGTTGATGTTTCCGTCGATGTTTCCTCCACATTATCATCTGAATCAGTATCATCAGGAAGCCGAGGAGATGGTATATCTAATGCCTGCCTTCCTGATCTTGGTCCGGTAGTCGAATCAGATGCTGAATCAGCAGGAGCTTGAGGCCTTTGCGTAGCGATAGAATCATCTGTCGCTGGTCGAGATATAGAAGCAGGACGTTCAGCTCCTTCTTCAATAATACCTTCGTCATTATCACAGATACTATTAGCATTTCGATCAAGGCAACATCCTGTTTCGAACCTCATGTAAGGTTCTTCACAGACGATAGCCTTATCGGCTATTCTCTCTAAATCCCGATCAGATACTTGAGAAAGGTCAAAGCCTTCACAGCCAACAACAGTAAATAATGAAAGTAACAATAAGCCTAGAATAATATGTTTCATCCACACCATCCCTTAATGGATTTTTTTATCATTTATATAAGTTACTGTTTTTTGTACGTATTTAGTCTACAATAAAAATAGTGGCAGGTCGTAAAATTCAGCGAGACTTTAGGCAAAACTAATAGTAGAAGTAAATATTTTAAGCTCAAAGTCTCGCAACTAATAGTGTCTTACGATCCTCTTCATGAATTTTACCACTTGCCCTTGCCATAATTTTCAACCGAACTTAATACAACCTGTTTTTTGGAGGTATTATGAGGTGGAAGATATTAAAAATGATAGGAAAGCAGGTTTCTGGATTGAACAAGACACATATTTTTCCAAAAACCTTATAAAAAGAATAAGAAAATCTACTAGCAGATAAATCAACTAACAGATAAAAGGATAAAAACAACTGATTGAGGCTGAAAAAAAATGTCACAAGATAATAAAATACGATTGCCTTCCGGGCAGGGCGGATTGACAAGATATTTTGATGAGTATAGTTCAAAAATAGAAATATCTCCGATGTCTGTTGTGATTATGGCAGTAGCTGTTATGGTTATTATCATGGCCTTACACTATTATGGAAGCCAATTGTTCGGGTAGATTCTTATTAATGCACATCAATTGATATTAATTAATGAGTAAATAAATGATAGGAGTAAAACTATGTTTCCAGGAATGAATCAACGTAAAGTACAGCAGATGATGAAACAGATGGGGATCCAGCAAGTTGATATTCCTGCTACTGAAGTCATCATTAGGACTGAAGATAAAGAGATTATCATCTCTAATCCCAGTGTTGCAAAAGTAAATATGATGGGGCAGGAGACTTTTCAAATTTCCGGCCAGGTTGAAGAAAGGGATTTATCTACAAGCCCAGAGATTTCTGAAGAGGATATCAAAACTGTCATGGACCAAGCTCATGTCTCTGAAGAAAAAGCAAGACAGGCGATTGAAGAAGCTAATGGTGATCTAGCTGAAGCGATCATAAACCTTACTTCTCAAGAAGATTAGGCTAATGTTTAATATTTCTTAAATATTTGATAGTTCTTATCAGTATTCCTTTAACTATACACAAAATAAGAAGATGTTTTAAATAATTCAATGCATTTGATTGAACTTATGGAAAAAGATAAGCCTCAGGAGAAAAAAGATTACCTCTCCTATCGAACAAAAGCCCTTCAGCAATATGAAGTAGCCTATCATCTTCTGAATGTTACCTTCCCTTTAGTCAAGGACCCAAAATTATTGGTAGGAGTGATGCAGAATATTTTCAACTCTTTAGAAGGTGGAGTGGAAGCCATCTTGGATTATGAGAAACAACTAGGCTTAGTCCCGGACTATCACTTTAAAATGCAGAGCAAGCTTGATCTCTTTAAATCAAAATCAGCGAAAAGACACAACATCCCTCAACCTCTGATTGATGTCATCTTTTATCTACATAACGCTTTAGAGATGCATAAAAAAAGCCCAATGGCATTTCAGAGAGGAAATAAGTTTGTTGTTTGTACTCATGATTACCAGATGCAGACAATCTCCATTGATGATATCAAAGATTATTTAGAAAAAAATAGGAAATTTTTAGCCATAACAGATACGATTCTTCGATTAAAATAGAAACACTGTGTGCATAGCGCCGTCATCAAGACAAAAAATTGGCTGTTGAAGTAGAAACAATAGCACTATTAGGAGTTAAAGATTTTTTGCTCGTACTCTTTTGTAGAAGTACTCTCTCTTGATGACATCTTGGCGGCTATGCACATACTAGAAA
The DNA here is from genome assembly GCA_016181345.1 of Candidatus Woesearchaeota archaeon. Taxonomy (GTDB): domain Archaea; phylum Nanobdellota; class Nanobdellia; order Woesearchaeales; family GW2011-AR9; genus JACOZM01. Next base: position 6,395 of record JACOZM010000064.1, on the reverse strand, counting down.
CAAGAAGTATTAGATACGAGCAAGGAGAGGGGCGATTTGACGTTTTTAAGCAGAAAATATAAAAAGGAGAGAGCATTCCAGCTCCTTTTCGGTATGCCTATGAATGAATTATTACTCGATGCCAGGGAAGAGTTAAAGCGTCTAGAGCATATCATCTATGTTACCTTAAAGTATACTCGGACAGTTGATGTGTTAATAAATGCTTTACAACGGTTAGTAGCTATCTATGATCTTATCATTGAAGCAATGCTAGAAAAAGCGAAAGAAGACAAGTTCATTTCTGTGCTACCTAAAAGTCCGGCATTACGAGCTACTACCTTAGGAGAATTATATCCAGAAGATTTGGAGTTAAAGAGGTATATGACGTTTTATGCCTTCATTAAAACATTGTTAAAGCTGCCGTATGAAAAACGGGAAGAATTCCGACGGCATGTGACTCTCGTCGTTAGTTTAGAGCATTCAACGGCAGAGATCGATATTGATAACTTAGTGAATTGCGAACGAATTTCGCATAAATTCTTACGGTATTCTTGGGAAAAAGTTGTGGGAAAATTAGCAGAAGATTGATTTTTCAAAGAAAAATTGTTTCTCGGCTGGCTGAATCGACAAAAACATTAAATACTCCTTCTGATTTATTGAGAATATCATAAAAGGAGGAATAGAGCTACCATCTACTGGATTAAGGTTTGTGGGACTGAGCTTACGAAATAAGCGAATGTCGCCTGTCTTTGGCTGGTAAGCTTTGTAAAGGTTACTTGGCGAAATTCATTGCATTAGTTTCAGGAAAAGGAGGAACGGGAAAGACAACGTCTGCTCTAAATATTAGTCAGGCTCTTGTCCATCTAGGGAAAAAAGTTATCGCTCTAGATGCGAATCTAACTACTCCAAATTTAGCCCTGCAGTTAGGATACGTCAATCCTGAAGGAAATATCAATAAGTTTTTACGCAAAGAAAATAGTCTTAAAGACATTATTTACACCCATGACTGCGGACTTTCCATCGTTCCTGCTTCTCCATCATACATTGAGTTTCAGAAAACGAATCCTCAAGATATCAGTGAGATTTTTCATCACCTTGACAAGTTAGCAGAATTTGTCGTTGTCGATTCCTCTAGCGGACTAGGATTAGAAGTTTCTGAAGTCCTAAAAAACTGTGATGAGGCAGTTCTTGTCGTTAATCCTAACTTAAGCTCAGTCATGGATGCTTTAAAGACCATAAAACTTGCCGAGGAGCATGACGTGCCTATTGCCGGAATTATTTTAAACATGAGCAACAAAGGCAGGCATGAATTAACTCCAAAAGAAATTGAAGAAACGTTAGGCCATCTAATCTTGGCCAATGTTCCACATCATAAAAAATTCAGGAAAGCACTTCATCAAGAACTTCCTTTAACGTATTTATATAAACGATCAAAGCCGGCAAAAGAATTTGTAAAGGCAGCTTCATTTCTTAGTTTAGATCATGAAGTTAGGCTGAAATAAGAATATCATCGGAGCAGAAGATAATGATTAAAAAAGAAAAATTGCGCATGAAAGGATGGACTGACGAAGAGATCATCAAGGCAGAGCATAGCCTAGAAACAGAGTTGAAGCACGATGCTCATTTCTCTAAAATCGTCTTTTGGACTTCATTAGTTATCGTTGTTATTGCTAACATCTTAGTTTCGTTAATGCTTATCCCTTTTTTAATCGTCTTAAACAAGACTATCTTGTACTCTATTGTGGTTATTCTCGCCGGAGTCATGGGATTTTTATACACTTTTTTAATCAGAGATATCGGACACTTAGATAGAAAGCACCATGTTTTAGCTGGAATTATTATTCCCCTTATCGCTTTAGCTAATGTTGTGGTGATGGTAGTTGCTTCTAATCAGTTCATCAAGGACGTTCAGGCAGAAAATGGGCCGCATAGCCCTTGGCTGACAGGAATAGTTTTTGCAGTAGTTTTTATCATCCCTTACCTTATTGATCTGTCAAGAGGAAGGTTGAGAAGTTCTTAACTTTAATGAGTTCTTAAGTCTAAGAAGGTTTTAAAATAGCTGGTGTAAAATTCATCTTTTTCTCTTAATCAGGTTCAACAAGTTTACTCTTCAAGAAGAAGTTTAAGAACAGCAGCATAAGCAGGACGGGCAATTAAAACTCCCAAGGAAGCTCCCAATATCGTAGTTAAAGCAAATCCTTTTAGCAATCCTGCTCCTGCAAACCATAAGGGGATAAGTCCTGCGAAATTGACTAAGTACGCTCCGAAAACTATAGACATGGCATTCTTAATTTTTGTCTTCCAATCTAATACTGCAGCCTCACCAACTAACGTTCCGTCAGTAATAATGATCAGATGATTAACGCCGCTGCCGATAACAATGATAATTCCAGCAATAGCAGCAAGGTCTAAGTTTGTTTTAAACAGAGCTGAAAAGCCTAAGATCAAAAATATCTCAGAAAGCAAAGCTAACAACATCAAGATAATAATCTTCAACCTGCGATAACGTATAGTAACGACTATAGAAACTGCAAGGAGAGCAAGAACTCCTACGAAAAAAATATTATATAAAAATTCTTTTCCAAGGGTTGGCGAAATAGTATCAAATTTTACAATCTCCAACTTTACCGGCAAACTTCCTGTAACAATAATCGTCTGCAATCTCTTCATGTTATTTAAAGCATCAGAGACTGCTTCCTGCTCCGTACGGCCTACTCCCGATCCTGAAATTTGGATATCAGTAGTTGCGCGGCCTTTGAGTTCTGCGCCGATATTTAAGGAATCAACCTCTTGGTTATCTAAATAGAGAAATAATTTCTCACTTAGATAAGAACCTTGAGTATCGCCTATGATAGTAAGAGTATTCGTAATATCTGCTTGTCTTTGCGCAGCTTCAGGACTTAAAGCGATTGAAAAGAAAAAAGTGCAGGCATAACTGCCATCTTGAGTCTTTCCACAACCTCGATTAGGATCTATCCCAGAACAATCAGCTGATCGGCAGACATAGGTAATATCTTTTTCACCGCCAAAGAAAACTGTTTCATTGGATATTTTTGCTTCAAACTTCCCCTGCTTAGATAATAAGTCTTTTACTTCATCTTCGGTAACGCCAGCTATTTCCACTTGGACAAAATAATTTCCGCTTAAATCAGAAGCTGAACGTACGATAATATCGCTCAACCCATAAACATTAAGACGTTCGCGCAGATTGGCAACGGTCAGTTCTATAGCTTCTTTAGAAGCAGGTTCTGCTGGCCTGAGCAGGACACGGGTTCCACCTTCTAAATCTAATCCTTTCCGAAGATTTGACGTTGGAGCATCATAAACTCTTAATCCTAAATCATTGGAATTAAAGTTATTGGGTGGAGTAATGAAAGTATATCGCTTTTTAGTTGTCTGAAGAATAACCGTTGAATTCTCTGCAAGAGACTGTTCTAATTCATAATAGTCTAAAGCAGAAGTAAGTGATTTTCCATTGAAAGATAAGATCCTTTCTTTCTGTAATGGAGTTAGTTGAGGAGATGGCGAAGGAATGCCTGATTGGGCTGCAGATGAATTTTGCGCAACACTCCTGATCGTAACCCCTTCATCCCAAAAGTGCGGGACAAAGCCGCCGTTAAGAGTTATATAACTGAATACAAGAAAGAAAATGAGGATTAAAACTCTCCAGTCTTTGAATATCTTTTTTAATTTAGCCATGATTTTTTGGTATTATGAGTATTATTATTGCTATTATTATTGTTTATTTTTTGTTTAGTTTTTATTTCTCTTTGTTGTTTTGAGTTCTTTTGTTTATGTTTTGTTTATCTTTTGTTTAGTTCTTGTTTATCTTGTTGTTTTGAGTTCTTTTGTTTATGTTTGATCTCTTTAACATCTTATTTCTTAGGTGTCTTATTTCTTTTCCTTCTTTTCCAGATGCCAACGTAATATCCCTACGTTCAGGATCCAGCTGTTTACCATATCTACTAGGAGACCAATAAATAAGATGAGCATAATTTGGCGAACTAAATCGTTGTTCACAAAGATAAGAGCTACAAATACTGCAACCAGGACCGTTAACGTCATGGTCATTCCAGTTCCGATTGCTCCATAAATCTGTTTCATAAAGACTGATTGCGGCTGTTTTAGTACTTTAGAGTTCAATAACATCTCCGTATCAACCGAATAACCAACAAGCATCAGAAAAGCAGCTACTCCTCCAGTACTTAATTTACTTCCCGTAAGATTAAAGATAGCTAACGTTGTTACAATATCAGAAAACGCAACAAGGATGACTGATAATGAAGGAACAAGCATTCTAAAATAGATAAAAACTACCATAGCCATCAACAAGAAAGCAATCAGCAAGGCTAATCCAGTCTCAAGGAAAAAACTAGACCCTAACGAAGAATCAATGACCTCAATACTATGTGTTCCTTCCTTTAAAGATACTTTAGTACCTAATACTTTTAAAAAATTGTTAATATCTTCTTTATCTTGGATATTGCTTTCAATAGAATAACCAATAGGCCTGCCCGTGGACGTGAGCGTCCTTAAACTGATATCTGCTTCAGGAAACTCTTGCTGTAACTCAGCTTCTAAAACTAAAGGAGAAACTGATTCATGATAATCAATAGTTATCGTTGAACCACCCCTTAAGCTTACTCCCTTATGGACAAAGTCTCCGGTTACAGAATATTGCACAGCAATCTGCGCGATGGCTAAGATTAAAAGCAAAAAAGGAAAAATTAATAGTCTTTTATACTGATGTTCATAAACATGTTTTATCCGCGTTAGTAGACTCATAATGTTTAACTTTATTTTGGGAGTTCTATATAAAGATTGTGATGGAATTGAGATATAACTAGACAACTAAAACTTTTTAAATAAATAGGGTCTATATGAAACTGTGTGGCAACTGTAACTCTAAAAGTATTGCTGAGAGGAGCTTTGAGATTAGTTCTTAAATCTAAAAAAGATTTTTCTGAAAGTAGACAACAAGAAGCCAAAACTAATTTAAGGAAAGTCCTAGCAATGGTTACTGGACCTATAAAAAGATGTTTTGAAACTGAAGTTAAGTTTCTGAATGATAGGATATATGCCAACAAAAAAATAGGAGCAATCAAAAAAGCTCTGCTTAATGCCTTGTCATCTAGAGAAATACCTATTTTTGAGGGAAATATTGCCATAGTTGAAGGAAGATTCGCAGATTTGATAGCCAATGCACAAATGTGGAAAATTTATGAGCAAGAAGTCAAATCTCAGAACCCAATTAAAATAGCCTTAGATTTCTTCTCCGGATTATTTAGCAGGTTAAAGAAAAGGCAAAAAGTGAGAGGTCTCCTGACTTCTAGATGATAAATTTCAAAGAAACCGCCTAACCCCATGAAAAATCATAGTCTAAATGAGAGTAAGTGGTCCGAAATACGTACTTCATTCGCATAAAACTTATAAATAGACTACAACATTTTGAATTATGCACCAAAATAATTTTAGTCAAAATAATAGTAGTAATAGTAATAATTCTAATTGGAATAATTCTTCACCAGTATTCATTTTTGTCTCCGGCGGAGTTATTTCAGGGATAGGAAAAGGAATCTGTTCTGCTTCTTTAGCTATTCTGCTTAAAAAACGCGGCTTTAAAGTTGGAATCATCAAATGTGAAAATTATATCAATGTTGATTCTGGAACTATTAATCCAATTGAGCATGGTGATCCGTTCTTATGTGATGATGGGTTAGAAGCAGATATGGACTTAGGAACATATGAACGATTCTTGGGAGAAGAGATGGGCCGTAGAAATTTTACGACGATGGGCCAAATCTACAAAACTGTCATCGATAGAGAACGATCGATGGGGTATGACGGCGAAGACGTAGAAGCTATTCCGCACGTGTCTAACGAAGTGATTAGAAGAATCAAAGAAGCTGGAAAAGAGAAAGAAATAGTCATCGTCGAATTAGGTGGAACAGCAGGAGAGTACCAAAATATGCTCTATTATGAAGCCTGCCGAATCATGAAAGTAACGATGCCAGGAAAAGTTATCAATGTTCATGTGTCGTACTTGCCTTTACCTCGGCATCTTGGAGAACCGAAGACTAAGCCGACTCAAATGTCCGTTTCTACATTAATGCATATGGGGATTCATCCTGAGTTTTTAGTTTTAAGAGGAGAAGTAGAGTTAGACGAACGACGAAGATATTTATTAGGGTTACAAACAAGCATTCCTGGAGAGCATGTGATTACTGCTCCGGATGTTGATACGATTTACAAAGTTCCGTTGATGTTTGCTGAGCAAGAGTTTGATAGCAAGATTATCCATCACTTCGGCTTAATGCCAAAAAATTTAGATTTAAAGGATTGGAAGAATCTGGTAGAGTTAGTGCAGAAGAAAAAAGAGAGATATGTTACGATCGCTATTGCTGGAAAATACTTGA
>JACOZM010000106.1 GCA_016181345.1 Candidatus Woesearchaeota archaeon | reverse complement strand
GAGATTTAAATGCAGTAGTGCATGCCTATCTGGCCTTAAATGCGGGGGAGTTATTTGGTGATTCGTTCTTCCAGCGCAACATCCTTATTAATGGAGCAGGAGCTTGGCAGGATGAAGGAGGATGGAAAACTGATAAAGGGACGAGAGATGCAAAGCCGCAAGAAGCGTACTTCGGTTCTCATGGAGTGGCGGAGGATGTTCCTTGGGGTGAAGATCCGACAAAGCCATCAGGAACTGGATCTTTTTTAGCTCGATATATTGCGAATCAAGTTGTCGGAAATGGATTAGCTGATGTTGCACGAGTTACTTTAGTGTATAAGATCGGGCAGAGCGAGCCTAGGATCAACATTTTTACTAATGGGACAGGAAAAATTTTCCAACAAGAGATAGAAAGATGGGTAGAAAGAGAATTAGTAGACTTAAGTATTTCTGGAACAATTGACCGATTCTTCTTACGTCGGCCGGAATTATATAAGAGGATTGTTCAAGGATCTGATTTGTTTCATGATTATGGTTTACCTTGGAATAAGGTTGATTTAAGATATAGAGAAAAATAATCGGGAATTCATTTATTCTATTCTTCCCAACACGTCAGCTTTAGAGATAATTCCTTGGATGTGGCCTTTTTCTGCAACTAAGACGATAGTATAATCTTTTAGAAGTTCAAGAAGTAGTTTCAGTCCAGTTTTTGGAGAGACAATAGGAGGAGTTTCGCCCATAACATCTTCAGCAGTAAGATGAGATAATTTTTCTGGATAATCTGCAATGTGTTTTAAGATTAAGCCTTCCGTGATGATGCCAAGGATAACTCCTTTATCCTGGACGGGCATTTGAGAGATCCCTTTTGTTTTCATCTGGCGGATGATCTCTTTCACTAATTCTTTAGGATGAGCAAAAATTATTTTTGTTTTCATAATCTCTTTAGCTTTAGGCTCTTGTTTTTCCCGAAGCTCTTCTAAAGCCTGAAAAATCCGCTGAGCTTTAGAGTACGTTGGTTCGACAGTTCCTGCTTCAATTTTAGCAATCAACGATTGAGATACTCCTGCACGAGAAGCTAGTTCTTTCTGGTTAATTTCGTACTTTTTTCTCAATTTTTTGATTTCTTCTAAAGATCTTGAGTCCATAAGGAGAATAATCACTACCTGGTTAATAAATTTTTCCATATAATTATTCTTATATGAATATTATTTTCAAGAGGGTTTATAATGGAGGTAAGGGTTTTTATCTAGAAGATAGTGGAGGTTTGTATCATAACTATTATTAAATGAAATGACGATATTACTTATTAATACAAACGCTAAGATTAATACTGGTGTAAAATAAACTTGTCCAATTATAATCTACAAAGGGGGGAACTACTATGGTAAAAAACTATTTTTTTACGTCGGAAAGTGTAACGGAAGGGCATCCTGATAAGATGTGTGACCAAATCAGTGATGCAGTTTTAGATGCGATCTATAAAGATGATCCCAACGCTCGGGTAGCAGTTGAATGCTTGACAAAAACAGGATTTGTCGTTGTAGCGGGAGAAGTTACGACGAAAACGTACGTTGATGTTCAAAAAATAACTAGAGATACTATCCTAGAGATTGGCTATGACAAGCCGGAATATGGATTTGAAGGGTCTACGTGCGGTGTTTTAGCTGCACTTTCTGAACAGTCTCCAGATATTTCTCAGGGTGTTACTGAGGGAGAAGGATTATTTAAAGAGCAAGGAGCAGGCGATCAGGGATTAATGTTTGGGTTTGCTACAAATGAAACTTCAGAATTGATGCCTTTACCCATTACCTTAGCGCATAAGTTAACTCAACGTCTTTCCAGCGCTAGAAAGCGAGGGGAAGTATGGTATTTACGTCCTGATGGAAAGTCACAAGTTACAGTTGAGTATGAGAATGATAAACCGAAACGTGTTGATACTGTCGTTATCTCTACTCAGCACCATCCTGATGTTAGTCTAGAAACGATCAGAAGAGACATGATCGAGAAGATCGTTAAACCCATCTGCCATGATTGGATTGACGAGAATACTAAATATTTTATCAATCCGACAGGAAAGTTTGTCATCGGCGGACCAGTAGGAGATGCAGGAGTTACCGGTAGAAAAATTAGCAGAAGTGTGAAGTCCAAGTTGCTTATGCTATTGGAGTAGCTCAGCCAGTAAGTATCTTGGTTGATACATTTGGAACCTCTAAAATTCCGGAAGAAAAAATTGTAGAATTGGTTAGAAAACATTTTGACTTCCGTCCTAAGGCATTAATTGAGCAATTGCAATTACGCAGGCCTATTTATCGTAAAACAGCTGCCTATGGTCATTTTGGAAGAGATGATCCAGACTTCACCTGGGAGAAGACGGATAAGGCGGAGCTGCTGAGCAAGGAAGCTCGTCTTTAGGGGACTAAGCGAAGCGCAGGTCGCCTCTCGCTCCCAGTTGGCGAAAGAACTGAGACGGATAAGGCGGAGCTGTTGAGCAAGGAAGCTAAGCTGTAAACGTTTTGTCTTTGGTAAGTCTGTAGGACTGCCGAAAATATTTTATTTTTTATCGTTTTCTTTATCTCTTCATTTCTAAAATTATCTTTTCATTTCTAAAAGACACTGACTATTTTAAGAATTCAACTCTTTAATACTATCTTCTTCTTCTTTTTGTTCATTCTTTTCTTCACTATTCTTTTTCCTTAATAATATTAAAGTAATAGTTATGAAGATTGTAATAATGGAAAGGATGTTAGGTATGGCTACTAAAAATCCCTTCTTGATCTTATATTCTGAAACGGTTTCTAATCTTATATCTATCTCTTCCTCATAACTTGGGCTGTTTATTCTTATTCTCCCCTCTGTTGGCTGAGAGATTAAAGGGCTAAATGCAGCTAATCCCGTGATCGGAGATATTATTTTTTCTACTATTTTCTCTTTAACTACTAATTCAATCGGGATTTCCTGCGCGATATTGATTGATGAAATACTTTGTGGATGAATATCAATAATCTGTTCTAATTCTGGACTTAGGGTTATATTTATATCTTTTAACTCACAATCTCCTGTGTTGATGATCTTAGTGCTGAAAGAATTATCGGAAATAAGTGAGATAGACTCTGGCAGATCGATTACCGTGGAATAATTACATGCGGGAGAAGATTCTTTCAACAACAGGTCCGCGGCAATAGGCTCTTCGTTTTTCGTTGTCTCAGTTTCAGTTAAGGTATTAAAACTGATCGTGCTATTGTTTTTTTTAACTGCTTCTCGTCCTTCTCTTTGAGATCCTCCAGAGCTTCCTCCACCTCCGCCTGAACTACTGCTGGAAGTTACTGTTGATCCCGAATTAGAAGGAGGCAGAGTGGTTGTGTCGTCACTGCTGTTATTATTTTCACTAGATTTATTTTCTTCTCCAAATAGACCATAGAGGCTGAAGTGAGGTATTTGAGATGAGACATAATTACTAGAAGTATTTACTGTGCTTTCAAGCTGATCCCAACCATTTGCACTTTCATTAAAATAACCTATATATAAGGAATCCTCAGTTAGATTTTCTGAAGTTAACTCTTCGTCAGTGTATTTTAGGGTTAATGTGCTAGGATTAATTTTAACTTTGGTAGTAATATCAACAAATTTTAGTCCTATGTCTTCAACACTATTGTTCAGAGGATTAAAATAATATTCTATGATAGTGATGGTTCTATTGTCTGTTGATTCTTCTTCTTGCTCTTGGTTACTTAATAATGGCTCTATCTCTAGTCTAATATTCTCCTCTTCAATAATCGTTAAGCTATTTCCTGTATTTGCAGTAAACGAATTATTGCACGTGTTTAATAGGCAATAGCTGCAAGAAACTAACGTATTGTTGTCTTCAGGAAGAGGTGTCGTTGTTCCACAAAAATTTTCATCATTATAATATTTTAGCTTAGTGTTATTAGGGGAGCATTGGCGGAATTCTTCCACCCAGTCTTCTGAACATTGAGCGGTAAAGTAGTAGAGTTCTACATTCTTAAATTGAGGAGAGATACTTCCATCTGAATGAAGAACTATTTTCAATTTTAATTGTCCTGCAGTTATTTGGCCTAAATCTCTGCTCTCTAATATTGTCCAGCTATTGCCTTCGTCTGTGGAGTAAAAATATTCAATGTTTTGTCCATTTAATTCTTCTTCAGAAGAATAGTTGATCCAGGAATCAAGGTTATCAGGAGAGAGGATCATAGTTTGGATTGTTCCGCTGCTGACAACTTCACTTTCAATAACTTCTGACTCTTCTCCCTTAAATGAGGTGATGTAATTGATCTTGATGTTTTCTGATGAATGAAGAAGAAGTTTAGGGGTAGGATTACCTAAATCAATAATAGAAAT
>JACOZM010000116.1 GCA_016181345.1 Candidatus Woesearchaeota archaeon | reverse complement strand
GTTATGAGCCCCTATATTGATACTTGCTCATCGCTTCTTCGTGTTTTATTCTCGGAAAAGGGAGTTTCGTAAAATGCTTTTCAGGAAATACTTCCTTAACCATTTCAATGATCATCCCTTCAATAATAGTCAAAATATCATTCTGTTCAGGAAAACTCATCTCAAAATCTAGCTGATAAAATTCTCCAGGAGCACGATCTTTTCTAGCGTCTTCATCTCGAAAACAAGGAGCAATCTGAAAATATTTGTCCATTCCTGCAACCATCAATAGTTGTTTGTATTGTTGCGGAGCTTGTGGAAGGGCGTAAAATTTTCCAGGATGAACTCGAGACGGAACAAGGTAATCTCGCGCTCCTTCAGGGGTAGACTTCGTTAAAATTGGCGTAGTAATTTCTAAGAAATTTAGTTTGGTGAGGTAATTGCGAATAAACATCAGACCTTGATGGCGTTTCTCCATATTATGGACCATTTCCGGCCTTCTTAAGTCCAAATAACGATACTTTAATCGTGTATCTTCCGTCGTGGATTCATTCAACTCTAACGGCAACGGTTCTGCTGCAGTAAGGATTTTTATGTTTGTGGCAGAAACTTCAATTTCTCCCGTCTTCATTTCTTTCTTGATCTGATTTTCTGGACGGGCTTTGACTTCTCCCTCTACCTTGATGCAGGATTCTCTTCTGATCTCGCCTAATTCTTTTGTTAGCTGAGGGCTGACGAAAATCTGTGTCGTTCCGTAACGGTCTCGAAGTAGGATAAAAGATATTCTTCCTTGAATTCGATGCGTTTCTACCCAGCCAGCCAAGGTAACGGTTTTACCTACATGAGCTTTGTTGAGTTCTCCGCACGTATGAGTTCTATGCATAATTTGACTACAATAAAGGAGGAGTTTTTAAGGTTTTTGGGGATGAATTATTTAAGAAGAAATTATAATTATTTCCGGACAATATACCCTGTCCCTAAGTAAGAGACCATCATACTAGAAGTGCTAAGAGAACCGGCCTGTATATCAGCAACAAAAGCACATCTTTGATCTAGAGCTTGCTGCGCTAATGACTGAAGCGCAGCTTGATCTGCAGTGATATAAGAACCATTATCTTTAGAATGGATAGGTGCATATCCTTGTAAAATAATAGTAGTACAATCCCCCAAATCAACATGGTGACTTTTAGCCATATCACTAGCTGAAGAAGTCCCCAGATTCATTCTAACGTAATCTTGGATACTGCTCATCATTTATCTCCTTTCTGTGTTTCGTTTTGCAATATACTCTCTTAACCATTGAATTTGAGTGGCTTCATCGACTCCTCTGACATCCAATGATCTACCAGAACCGACAAAAAACGAGCTTCGCCCGCCAGATGCAACAGTTACACTATAAGGTTTTTCTACTCCAAAACTTTGATAGAGTTTAATTAAAAAATCTGTTTTCTCAGGGTAATCAATATAACCATCATTATTGAGATCAGTCGCTCCCAAGACAACTGCTTCATACTGTAATTTTTCTAGTTCTTTTTCTAGTTCTGTCTGCTGACAGCCCATCATCACTAATGTTGTTAATAACGGAAGATATTTGGTTTTCATGAGTTTTCACCATACCATTTTAATTAACTAAATAGTGGTAAATTGTAAGGAGAATATAAATACTTGTAGTAATAATTCTTACGAAAATATTAAAAATAGGTGAAGGATTATGGACATATGACTAAAGATAGCTTGAAAGAAACATTGAAAAGATTAGGGATGACGAATAATGAGATTGAAATATATCTAACGTTATTGCAACAGGGAGAGTTAAGTGTCAATGAGATAGGAAGTAAATCTGGACTGCATCGGCAAGTCTGTTATGATGCCTTAGACCGACTACTAGAAAAAGGGTTTGTGTCTTATATCACGAAGAATGGCAAGAAATTCTTTAACTCCTTACATCCAGAAAAAATTTTAGATTATCTAGAGGAAAAAAAAGAAGAAGTTAATTCTATCCTTCCAGAACTGAACACCCTCTTTAAAATAGAAAAAGAAGAGACTAACGTAGAGATCATCAAAGGAAAGATGGTATTTAGAACGATCTATAATGATATGTTTAAAACAATGAAGCAAACGAGAGAGCCGATGTATGCGATGGGAGTTGATGAAAAAAGATATATGGATCTTGATGAAGTTGGGATCACGCAGTATATTGCTAAATTACGAAGAGAGAAGCTGAAAGAAAAATTACTTTCAAAAAAATCGGCTACATTCTTCTTTGAAGGACCACAGTCAGAATATCGCCTTCTTCCGGACCATTTGTTCAATCCGAATACTACCCATATCTATGGGAATAAAGTTGCCATCTTAATCTGGGGCAATCCCTTGTATGGGATAATCATCCATAGTAAGCAAGTTGCTGATGCCAACAGAAAGTATTTTGAGATTCTCTGGAAGATGGCGAAGAAACGATAGTAGGGGTATTTCCTGAAAAAACGAACGATTTAAATATTAGTAAAATTTCTTTTCGTTATGGCAATTGAAACTAAAAAAGGTGTGAATAATTTTGTCAGTACGATGTTGACGAACGCTGCAAGCAACCAAGAAACAAAAGCTCAGACAAGGCATGATGACGTTAAGGTCGAAGATATTGACAAGATCATGCAAAAGATAAAAAAAGGAAATTTTAGGTAAAAGGATAATTTAATTTTTAAAAATATTAATTAAGCTTTCCTCTACTTCTTTTATTTTCTTCTCTTTCAATAAACCAACACAATATAAAATGAGAGATTTATCCGAAGTAAATAATTTATTAGGACGAATTAAACTAGAAACAGGCAATCTTCCTTCTTTAAAATCCTGATTACTTAAAGTTATAGAATAATTATCAACCCGGGCTACGCTAGTTATTTGAGCGAGAATATAATCATCTCCAGTTAAATTAGCTACAACTAAAGCCGGTCTTTTCTTTATTGAAGTCAAATCAGAAAATGGAAATTTAACTATTAAAACATCTCCTTTTACAAATCTTTCCATACTTTCTCATCCTCTTTACTTAGCCAATCCTTTGCTAAAGACTTCTCACTAGCAAAAGCAGTAAACATTTTCTCACTAAAGCTTTTTAATGACCTTAATTCAACCTTATCTTTAAAAGCTAAAATAGCAATTTTATCCCCTTCCTCAAATCCTTCTAAACCTCTAATTTCTTTAGGTATAGAAATTTGTCCTTTTTCAGTTATTGTTGCTGTCCGCATATCTAATAAGTTCATTACAACCACCTTACAAGTAAGAAAAGTAAGAAACTTTAAAAGTCTTTTGGTTAAAAATTATACCTTTCCCCTTTTCTTCTCTGCTTGAATTATTTTCTTAACCGCTAAAACATAAGTGCTAGTCCGAAAATCTTCCTGAGTAGTGGAGTAAAGTTTCCAGATCGATTCAAAAGCGCTGACGAGTTTCTGTTGCAGCTTCTTCTTAATGTCTTCTTCTGTCCACTTCTGCCCAGCCAAATTTTGCTGCCATTCAAAACAGCTGACGGTAACTCCTCCAGAATTAGCTAAAACATCCGGAAGGACGAGAATTTTCTTTTTATGCAAGATGATGTCTGCTTCAGGAGTTGTAGGCCCATTAGCCAATTCCAGGATTATTTTTGCTTTAATTTTAGAAGCATTTTCTTTGGTGATAGCATTGTCTAAAGCAGCAGGAATCAAGATATCAACATCCGATTCCAAAAGTTCTTCATTGGTTATGGCATGATCTTCTTTTTGGTTATGGTAGTTGATGACTGAATCTGTTTTCTCTTTTATCTTCTCTACAGCAGGAATATCCAACCCCTCTTCAGAATAGACTCCGCCTTTAGAATCAGAAACAGCAATGATCTTAAAACCCCGTTCATGAAGCAACTTTGCAACATTCATTCCAGCATTCCCAAAACCTTGGATGGCTACTCTCCTTCCTGATAATTTTAGCTTTTGCAGGGAAGCTTCCAATACACAAACTCCGCCTAATGCTGTAGCGATATCTCGGACTAATGAACCGCCTTTATCCAACGGTTTACCAGTAATCATTCCAGGATCTTTCTTTTTAGTTATCTTTTCAAATTCATCAAGCATCCAAGCCATTATTTGCGGAGTTGTATAGACATCGGGAGCGGGAATATCTTGATGAGAGCCTAAATAAGGATAGAAAGCGCGAATGTACGCTCGGCTTAATTCCTCTAGTTCCTGGGGACTAAGCTCTTTAGGGTTAACGATGACTCCGCCTTTTCCTCCGCCTAATGGGAGGTCGGCTACGGCTGTTTTGATTGCCATCCAGAAAGCTAAGGAAGACACTTCATCTTTGCTCACGTCAGGATGAAATCGTATTCCTCCCTTATATGGCCCTCGGGCAGAATTCCATTGAATACGAAAAGCAGGATAGGTTTTTCCTGCAACTTCTAGTTGTGCTTCCCAGATGTGTTCGGGAGTTTCTAATATGGCTAATTCTTTTTTGTTTAATCCAGCCAAAGGAGCTATCTTATCCAAAAAATGGTTGATATTCGCTAATGACATATTTCCACCTCTTTATGAGAAAAGAAACAGATTAAATGATGAGGTTATAAAAATTGTGGAAAAAGAGAATTAGTAGGATTTTATTTTTAGAGAAATGAATAAAGAGAGATGGAAAGTTAAAAATAGGAAGATCAATGAAAACAGAGAACTAAAAGAAAAGAAGTAAAAGAAAAGAAGAAAAAATTAATAAAAATTAATTAAATGATTATTCTACAACTAAAGTACCGCTCATTCCTCTCCAGTCTTCACAGCTGCTGCATTTGAACTCAAAACTTCCAGCTTGATCAGGAGTAAACGTAACGACAGTTGTTCCTTGGACTTCTTGCTCCACTCCCAATCCTGGAACTGCAAACGTGAAATCTAGTCCGCTAGGAACAATAGTTAATTCCACAGTGTCACCGTTCTTTACCATCAGTTTATGAGGAGTGAAAAGCCATTTCTTAGCTTCAACTGTGAAACTGACCTTATTTCCCAAGGCAGCTACTTCTGGCTCAGCAACTGGTTCTGCTGCTTCAGATGGAGTTTCGGATGGAACTTCTTCAGCAGGAACAGCTTCTTCAGATCCTTCTTCTACCGAATCTTCAGCAACAGGTTCTGCTGGAAGGCTAGAATCAGAAGCGTCAGAAGTGTCAGAAAGCTCTTCCACATCAGGAACGACTTCTTCAGCCACTTCAGGTGCTTCGTTCAGTTCAGTTTCAGGATCAACAACATCGGATGCTGGACTGTCAGACCCTTCAGGATTGTCTTCAGCTTGGACATCTTCCAAAACGGCTTCATCTACACTCTCTTCAGCACCCTGAACAACTTCATTCATCAGAAATCCTTGCGGGAAAAATAATTTTCCGTCTTTCGTCAAATAAGAATCAACCGTCTCACCAGCAATGCTTAACGTCACTTTATATAAACCGTCTTCTTCTACTGAACTAGAGACTTCAGCGACAAAAGGAGGAGATAACAATTGGTTGTTAACGTAATCTACCGTTTTTTGTTCTGCTTCTGACAAAGACAATTCCATCCCTTTTTGAGAGTCTGAAAAATTAAATCCTTGCGTAAAGATTGACAATAAGAGTAAAATAACGGCAATTCCTGTAATCGCTTTCCAGGTAGAAGCATCTTTGAAAAATCCATCCTCTTCTTCCTCTTTCCATGGATCGTGAGCTTTAAATTCAGTCTTTGCTTCTGTATGCATAGATGATGTTTCTGGTTTAGATTCAACTTTTGGCTTTAGATCAACATGATGCATCTCTTTATGAATGTCCTTATGGGCTTCTTTAGCCTTAGAAGTTTCTTTTACCGGCAGAATCATTACTTCTTCGTCTTCTGCTTCTTCCATCTCTTTCTCTTCCGTCAAATCTACAAAATTATCTTCAGAAAGTTTATGTTTTTTGTCCATTTTTTCTTTTATGTCTGCTTTTTTAACTGCAGTTTTTTTTCCTTTTTTTGAGCTTGCTTTAGATCCCTTTTCGTAACTATCAGAGACTAGATCTTCATCAATAAATTCTTCACCTAAAAAAGACTCATCAATCTCATCGATGTGCTTTTGTTCCATAATATCACCCTCGGGAAACTTAGGGATATCATTGATTTATAAAGATTTAGATAGTTTAAAAGATATTGTGAACTAGAATAAAAATCAGAGAGATATAGAGATACAGATGAGCATCAAAGAAGAGAGAATTTACGAATAGACTATTTTAGAGTAGTTAACAAAACTTAATAAACTCTCCGTTATCTAGTTATAAAAGATGGAATTTAACATCCAACGGAAGGAAAACGAGAACATTCATAGGTATCCTACTGATGATCTGAAGCTAGCGCAGAAGTTTTCCACGCTGTTAAAGAACGAGCTAGGAGATTTCCTGTTAGGAGTAGCTTTATTTGGCAGTGTAACAAGAAAACAGGAGACGGAAAAAAGTGATATTGATGTTTTAGTCGTAGCTGATGATGCTACCTTCCAGATGACTCCAGAGCTGATTGAAGGTTATCGGATCATTGTAGAAAATCTTATTGCGAAAGTATCTGTTAAGCTTCACGTCACATCCATGACGTTTACCTCGTTTTGGGAATATGCCAAAGCAGGAGATCCAGTAGTAGTAAATATATTAAGAGATGGAGTAGCGTTAATTGATTCAGGATTTTTTGAGCCATTACAACGGCTGTTGAAGATGGGGAAGATACGCCCGTCAGAAGAAAGCGTGTGGAGATATTATGGACGAGCGCCGATGACGCTTATTAACTCCAAATGGCACTTATTGCAAGCAACATTAGATTTATATTGGGCAGTCATCGATTCAGCTCATGCAGCCTTGATGCGCAAAGATCAAATTCCGCCGACTCCTGAGCATGTTGCAGATATTTTAGATAAAGTTTATGTCAAACCAAAGCTGTTAGAGAAAAAATATGCAGATATTATGCGAAACTTCTATGTTTTAAGTAAAAAGATTACCCACCGAGAAATTCGAGAAATTTCTGGGCCGGAATATGACCGGCATTTTGCTGATGCTGACGCTTTTGTTAAAAGGATGAAATTGCTGATTGAGAAAGGAAGGTTTAGATAAATTTATTTGAATATAAAGAATAGATATAGAATAAATCTGTTTAGAATAATGTCATTTTTAGTCTTTGTTTATCTGGTACGTATTTAGTTTGATAAAAGAAAATAGTGGCAGGTAGAAAAATTCAGTAAGGCTTGCCGTGAACGTGAATGTATTTCTATCAGTTTTAAGTGGAAAGCCTTGCAACTAGACTTTTCTTACGAAGCTCTTGATGAATTTTTCCTCTTGACCAAGCCACTATTTCTGACTGAACTAAATACGTACTTTATCTGTTTTATCAAAACCTTTAATAATTACTGCCTCTTTTGGAATTGAATGCAGAAGATCATTTTAAAACACGCACTTAAAAAAGCTTTAGATTTTAACGGAAAAGCGAATCCTAAAGTTGTTCTTGGACAGGTCTTACGAGAAGAACCAGAATTCAAGAAAGATGTCCCTAAGCTTTTGAAAGAAATTGAAGCTGTCATTAAAGATGTTGAGAAGTTGTCTCTCGAGAAGATAAAAGAAAAATTAGAGAAAGATTTTTCTGAATTATTGCAGGAGAAACAAGAAACAAAGGTAGAAGGTCCGTTGAAGCCCCTGCCAAATGCAGAAAAAGGAAAAGTTATTGTCAGAATTGCCCCTTCTCCTTCAGGAGCATTACACATCGGACATGCATACGGAGCAGCGTTAAACTACGAATATGCGAAAATGTACGAAGGAAAATTAATTTTACGGATTGAAGATACTAATCCAGAAAACATCTATCCTTCTGCTTATGAACTCATTGAACATGATGCCCAATGGATCTGTGAGAATAAGGTTGCTCAAGTGATGATCCAGTCATCAAGACTAGGGATTTATTATGATTATGCCGAAAAGCTTGTGGCGATAAATAAAGCGTATGTCTGTATATGTGATGCAGAAGAGTGGAAAGAGCTCAAGGTTAAGGCCATTGCCTGTCCATGCCGAAGCTTATCTTCAAAAGAACAGTCGTTACGTTACGCAAAGATGTTTAATGGATATGCTGAAGGAGAAGCAGTTTTACGGTTAAAGACGGACATTACTGATAAGAATCCGGCAATGAGGGATTTTTCCATCATGCGGATCAACGAACATGTTCATCCTAAAACAGGAAAAGAGCAGAGAGTCTGGCCATTAATGGTTTTTTCCGTAGCTATTGATGACCATGAATCTGGGATTACTCATGTTATGAACGGAAAAGATCATGCTGATAATGCCAAAAAAGAAGCTATCATCATGGAATATTTAGGATGGAAAGCACCAATCTATCTCCATTGGGGAAGAATCAATTTTCAAGGGATGCGTCTGAGTACTTCAGAAACTAGATTAAAAATTGACCAGAACGAGTATCATGGCTGGGATGATATCCGTCTGCCGTTCCTTCCAGCACTACGAAAGAGAGGATATCAGCCAGAAGCATTTCGAAAATTTGCCATAGATATCGGCCTAAGCTTAAATGATAAAACCGTTTCAAAAGAAGAATTTTGGAAGTTAGTAAATGCTTATAACAAAGACATTGTTGAGCCGACGTCAAACAGATACTTTTTTATTGATGATCCCATTAAAATAGACATTCAAGGCGCAGAGAAGAAGGAAGTTAGCATTGACTTACATCCAGAATTTCCAAAACGAGGAAAGAGGATATTTAAAACAACTGACGAGTTTTTTATTTCTCAAAGCGATTTTAAACAGTTAGGAGAAGGGTATGTGCATCGATTGATGGATTGTTTAAACTTCAAGTTAAAAGGGAAAAAATTTGTCTATCATTCTGACTCTTATGATGAATATAAAAATTCAGAAGAAAAAGGAAAAATTATTCATTGGCTGCCAACGAAGAATACTCTGAATGTAGAAGTCTTACTAGAAACAGGACAGGCTGTTCAAGGGCTAGGTGAAGAAGGCTTAAAGAATGCAAAAGAAGGAGATGTTATCCAATTAGAACGCCGCTTTTTTGCCAGAGTTAATGAGAATAAGAAGAATAAGGTTCAATGTTACTATTTACATCATTAGTTGTGTTAAGTTGAAGGTTTTATTCCAAGTATGATTAAAATTGAGAGGAAATACAAAAAACTTTCAGGTCTTGCCGGATAGATACAAGAAAAGTTTAAAAGGAATAACGTTTTGCTAATTAGATAAAGGGGTGGAAATTTGGGAAAAATTAGTCGAGATACGCCGTTAGCAGAGATTACCTTACGGCGCTATGAAAAGCCAACGATGGGTGATCGAGAGTTAGTCAGAAAATTCTGCCTCTCCGTCGGATTACTACAACCAGGAGATTCCCGCGATGTTGTTGTTGATGTTCTTCATGTTTTATTAAAAGCTAGGAAAGATCGAGAAGAATTACATTCTGAAGAAGTTAAAAATAAAGTTATGGATTTACGAAAGAGCGTTAACCTGCCGATGTTAGGGATTGCCAGTTCTAATATTAGACGGCAGTTAAAACGGCTGAAGGATATGCATTTTATTGAAACGAACGCTAATCTTTATCGAATCACCGAGTTTAACCAGATTTCAGAAATATTTGAAGAGAAAGTGGAAAATTTCATTCTTAAATCAGTGATGGGAAGAGTCCGAGATTATGTAAAGCGATTAGATGAAGAATTTTCTGAGAAAAAAGAAGAGGAAAACTAAAGAGATGAGGGAATAATAGCCCTTTAGGAGAATATCATATGACAGCAAAAAAAACTGAAGATCAAAGAAAAGGACCAAAGGATTTAAAGGATATGGCTAAACAAGCCTTAGATGCAATCGCTACAATGAATGAGCTAGCTATCTCTTTTGGGATTATTGTCGGCAGAGCGAAAAACAGAGTTGAAGGGGTAGATCGAAAAACAATCCAAAACATTTTAACAGGAAATGATGGTTTGGGGGGCAAATTACGTACTTTAGCAGGATTAACAATCAGAAGAAAGCTGATGAAGTTTAAACAAGAGAAAGAAAAATTGTTTAAAGTTATGGCCTGGTTAATAGCCGTAGTTAATATGAGGAAATTAGTTTCTAGTCCTGCTTTCAAGAAATTGCCAAGAGATGTACAAGCTCGAGGTAGAGAAGTGAGTAGTTTATGGGGTACAAATCAAGAGAATATTAACACTTATTGCAACAGTATTTTGGTTTTGCTGACGAATAGCAATGAATCAGAATTGTTTCAATTTTTAGAAACGGATGAATCTTTTAGCAAAAATAAAGCAAAGATGAAAAAAACTCTAACTACACTAGAAGGAAGAATTACCAGTTTAGAGTCTGTTTTAGGAGGATTTGTCAGCAATCTTAGAACTATTCAAAGAGATGCTTAATGTCATTGATACTTAGTATAGTTAAGAAAAAAGAGGTTGAAACATAATGATAGAAGATCCGTTAGCATCAATGTTTGGAGTATTTTTTGGATTTATTTGGCTCTTATGGTTTATCTGCATGGGCTTAGTCGTAGCGGGATTTGTGTTTTGGATTATCATGCTCATTGACGTTGTCGGCAGGAAGTTTCCAAAAGACGATGATAAGATTATTTGGGTTTTAGTTGTTGTTCTTGCCGGAATCATCGGTGCGATAGTTTATTATTTTGTTGTTAAGAAGAAGGATAAGAAGAGAAGAGCATGAATCTAAGATATCTTTATTTTTAATGATAAGTTTTAGTGGTACATTTTTTAAATGGGTAATACTTTGAGGTTCTCATGCCTAAACAACGGAAGAAAGAGTATCGGTTTCTCATTATTTATGATGAATTTAATTCTACGAATCTTGAAGATACTACTTCTCTATTATGGAGCAATGTTCAGGTTCGAAGAGAAGAAACTAATGAAGGCGCTTTTGAAGCTTTACGTTCGGGATCATATGATGTTATCTTTTACGATCTAGGGATGGAAAGCGGCGTTTGGGGGGGGGCAATTATCCCCAAGCTCATCGAATCAGGGAAAGTTCTTCTTCGGCAGTTTTAATTGGGATTAGCACTTATCCTCAAGCCCACCCTTTCGTTGAAGATGTTGATGCTGTTAGAGATAGAGAGATACTCTTGCATCAAGGCCAGAGAGAACTTCAGAAGTTATTGCAGGGGTATGGAATTGAATTGGAACGACGACAAAGAAAACGGTAAACTATCTTTTATATA
>JACOZM010000115.1 GCA_016181345.1 Candidatus Woesearchaeota archaeon | reverse complement strand
CAAATCATCACGATCCATAACAATAATTCTTCCTTTGATAGTCCCATGAAGTTGATGCCCTGCCCTTCCTGCTCGCTGAAGAAAGCGGGCAACAGATTTAGGGCTGCCTAAGCATAGTACTAAATCAACATACCCTATATCTATACCTAATTCTAAACTTGTTGAGCAGACGACTGCTTTTAATTTTCCATCACGTAAGTCTTGTTCGGTCTGAAACCTAGCTGATTTGGATAAGCTTCCATGGTGGGCAGCAATCCGACTTTCTCCAGACTGTCCATTCTGCTCTTGAATAGTATAATCCTTTGGATAAAATTCTTTTAAATTATGCACAACTCTTTCTGTTGCACTTCGAGTATTGGTAAAAATTAATGTTGTCTTATGCTCCTGAATAAGCTGATGAATAGTTTCATACATTTTCTTGTGCTTCAACATATAATCATCATCAACTAAACTCTTCACTGGAGAAATGACTTGCATATCCATATTTTTTTCAAACTGGACATCAACAATCTTGCAATTCCGAAGCTCTTCTCCTTGATAACCAACTAAAAATTTGGCAATTTCTTCCAAAGGAGCAATAGTAGCACTTAACCCGATTCTCGTCATTCCCGGAGAGAGCTGCTGAAGCCGTTCCATTGTCAGATTTAAGTGAACTCCTCGCTTATTTTCCGCTAGAGAATGAATCTCATCAATAATGAGCCATGATGCTTGTTTAAGATATTCGCTGAACTTCGGCGAATTGATAACGATAGCTAAAGATTCTGGAGTAGTAATCAAGATATGCGGCGGAAGTTTAGCCATCTTTGATTTTTCATAAGCTGTCGTGTCTCCTGTTCTTACTCCTACTCTGATACCTAATTTTTTCTTTCCTTCCATTTCCTTCTCAGCTAATTCCTCAATTTCCTTGAGAGGATCGAGAAGATTAACTGCAATATCAGTTGAAAGGGCCTTTAATGGAGAAACATAGACACAATATATCCTATCTGTCTTTCCACTTCCTGTTGGAGAAGAAACCAAAATATTTTCTCGACAATGAATGGGATAAACAGCCGATAGCTGAGCTTCCGTGAACGTCTTAAATCTACTGAAGAACCAGCGGTTGACCAAGGGATGCAGAATAGATTTAAGATGAATTTCCTTATTCAGTTCAGTAATATATTGTATCATTTTCTTAGTTCAATAGGCCTATCATTTTCTTAGTTCAATAAAGCGGTCATTTCTTCGTTCATATTTGAAGATATAATTCCTAATGATAATTAAAGTAAAGAAAACATCTACTTTAATATCTATTAGGGAGCCTATTTATAATGATTTTGGGGAATTACTTAATGTGTCTAAAGGACTTTTAATAGTTAATAGTTGAGGAGCCGCCATATGCACATAAATCATCGTAGTTTCTAATTTACTATGGCCTAACAGAGGTTGTACTTCCGTAACCGCGTAACCATTCTGAATAAGATGGGTGGCAAAAGAATGTCTTAAGGTATGGGGATGAATGTTTTTACTGATTTTAGCTTTTCTTTTCGCCTGCTTTAAGATTTGGCGAACTGAAGAAGCAGTATATTGGCCATGGATTCCGGTAAAAAGATAATTTTCAGGAGAGAGATTATCTATCCATTCTTGAAGTATTGGTTTAAGATTCTGGGCAATGATAAAAGGACGATCTTTTCTTCCCTTACCTTGACGCACCCAACCATAATTTTGTTCTAACTGCAAATCTTTTACTTTCAGATTAAGTACTTCACTAACTCTAAATCCGGCGGAGTAAATTAAAGAAATGATTAAATTATGTTTGGGATTTTCAATCTGTTTTAACAATGAGTTGGTTTCTTCCTGAGTTAAGAATTCCGGTAATCTCCGAGAAGTTTTGGTAAATTGAAGGTTTAAGGTCAGTTTTTTATGCAATACTTCTTCAAAGAAAAATTTTAAGGCATTGAGATAAACATTAAGTGTATTAGGGCAATTCAAAAAGTTATCCAGATAATTTTTAATCTCTTCTTTAGTTATACATTTCAATTCTTTATAATGAAAATGACGCAGAAATTTCTGGACACAATAAGCATACGTGCTAACTGTTCTAGGACTTAAGCCTCGCCTTTGGCCTTCTTTTTGTAGTTGTTCTAGGAGCATTTTTGTAGATCCTGTAGATTATTCTAGGTGATTAGTGGAGTAGTTTATTTATGCTTTTCATTAACACTGTCATCTGTTCTATGGCCAATTGGTTCAGCTTTTCTAAACGTTTAGCTTTTTCTAATCCTTCCCTTATAAAGAAGGCATTGAAATTCTCTAAATTGGAAAGACAGATCAACTGGGAAATCTCAGCATAATCACGCATATTTCCCTCTACCTTAGGATTCTTATCTCTCCATTCTTTAGCCGTTAATCCGAATAAAGCTAAATTTAAGATATCAGCTTCAGTGGCATAAATTAACTTCTCTTCACTTCTAGAAATCTGCTCTGGGATTAGATGGTTTCTTATTGCATCTGTGTGAATGTGATAATTAGTCTTTGCTAGACTTCGTTTAAGGTTCCAGTCTAAAGATTTTCTCTCACTTTCTTCAGTTTTTAAGCGTTGGAATTCTTTTATTAAATAGAGTCTGAACTCAGCAGATATCCATGAAGCAAATTCAAAAGCTATATCCTTGTGAGCATATGTTCCGCCTTGATTACCTGATTTGGAAATTATGCCTATTGAATTTGTTTTCTCAATCCATTTTTGTGGTGCTAATACGAATGCGTTACTTCCTGCTTGTTTTAGAAAGGAGTCGAATTCGACCCCTTTGAAAAAGGTATTATTAATTTGTTCCCATAAACCTAAGAATTCTAGGGTACTTTTGCTTCTAAGCCAATTTTTAACTACATCTTTTGGTTCATCGGGATTCTTATATCTAGCTATGTCTGTCAGACAAATATAATCCTCTTTGTTTAGGGTGAACAATTCAATATCTTTATCTAAAACTGTTATTTTATTCATTGTATCTTCAAATTGAAGAGAGTATATAAGCTCCATCCGCAGTTGTCCAGTGCGGGAGTGGCTACCTTTTAAGCCTTAAAAGTAGAAAATTTCTTAGTTTTAGCCTTTAGAAGCACTCGCCAAGCCTTCTGTCTAGTGACTTGGTGGTTTAGGCTTGTTCAGACCTTCAGTTTACTCTTTTTTGGTTTCTTTAACGGACTCGAGAGACATATAGTTCTTTTCGTTTCTCAACTAAAAAGCACATAAGCTCGTCTTCGCCTATTTTAGTTCTAAAAACCAAAAAAGGTGAAAACATGAAAGAACAAGTAATCAAAACAAACCAAGAGATCTTAGACAAGCTCTGTCAGGATATGCGCATCATTGCCGCCTATGGAAATGTATCTCCAGCCCTAAAGAAGCGCTTGTACTCCGCTCAATACTGGGCAACCTACATGATGAGTATAAACAATTCTCTCATAAACCAGAATTGGGGCAAATAAACCTCTTTTCTTCTTTTTGATAGTAACAGATTTTGGAGGAATGAGGCTAAGGATTAGGGATTTTAGACCTTCATAAGCGATAAATATGTGATCTGTGCTTATATGGAGTTATGTTTAATTTGAAAACTCCCTTTGTAGATGACAATGAACTAATACTCTTATGTGTCGTTGCCTTTGATAGAAAACTAGAACATTATCTTTTTAGAGTTCTTTGAGTAAATTATTAGACACTAAATCTTCCATCTTTGATATTGGCTTTAATTTCATCACTACTTTTTAAATCTCGGACTGGACGGCCAATTCTTTCTTCTAGAAGAGCATTTCCTTCTGGTGTTGTTTGTAACCATTCATTAAAATAATGAAAATTTCTCCACAAACTAGGATCATAACCAACACATCTTTCTAAACTTGATGCAACTTCTGTAGACGGTCTTAGTAATTTATGATGTAAACCAGTTATTTCGTCTATTGTTACTCTTTGAAGTTCCAGAGGTACAACTACAACAAATTCTGACGGAGATAAATATGGTAAAATTCCTTCTTCGTTTGGCCTTGCAATAATATCTCTTCCTCTTCCCCTATCTCCATCAATCATAACAGACATACTTCCAGTAAACTCGCAACCAAAACCATCTTTAGCAAAAAACACTGTTGGAATTATGACTCCCCCTTGAAATTGGGGATACCAATTCATTACCATTAAATCAGCACGGTCAAGTGTACCATAAAGTTCTACAGGATTTATACCCCCAAGAACACCACCAGGAATAAGACCATATGTCACAACAGATGCTAATTTTGAAGAAGATATTGCAGCAAACTGTTCGTACGTCCTCCAAGCTTTTGCGGAGGCCTGGGTATCTACACTATGAACAATAAATTTATCTGGAAACATTCCTTCTCTTTCTCTTCGTGCAAAAAATTCTTTAGCTATAGCTTCTTCATCAGGAATTTTATGTATTCCATTTTCATTGTCATAAGAAACCTATCTTTCATAATTTGCAGATATTGCACGAGCAAATTTTACTAGTTCTCTAGGTTTAACTCCAAAACCCAATCTTTCTGGATGATTAAGTATTTCTCTAACATAGAGAGGGTCATAAAGAACTTTTCCATCTAATAACCCTCGCAGAAATTCAGTTGCTTCTTCTCTACTAGAACCAGAGTTTTCACAAAAACCAACAACACATTCAATTGAATAGTAAAATGATAAGCCCTTATCCTTTTCTAAAGTCTTTCCAGAAAATCTACCAGTTTCCCTATCAATATCTTCGGTGGTTTGATCAAATGGTTTTTTATACCCTAAAAACATTGCTCTCATGAATTGCTCATGGTCTAATCTTTGCTTACTTTTAGGAACGTCATCCCATCTCAGAACAGTTTTCGTCTCTTCAAAGAATTTTTCATACACTTGGATTATAAAAGAAGCCGTGGATGAGGAATCATAAGAATTACCAGAGCTTAACAACTGACCTATTCTCCTGGCATAACCATTGGCAAGATCACTAACCCTCTCGGTATCTCTTCCGGTTTCATTCTTCTTAAAACCAATATCTCTCCAAACTAACATTACAAAACAGGATTAACACTACTTTAAATAGTTTATTACTCAAAGAACTTTTTTATTTGGGGCAACGACACATTACGTACAGGAGTTTTCAAACTCTGCGCTCCTCGCCTGCGGGCTGTGGTGCTCGGGTGGGGGACGGTCGCTCACTATCTATGGCTCGCTGTGGCTCGCATTTTCTTCTACCCCCGCTCCCTAAACCCCCACCAAACATAACATCATTAAGTCTAATTCGTTCATCACCTGAAGACGCTGTCGCTGAAGCTAAAAACTATGAAATTCTGGGTTGGCGCACTAACGACGTTAAAAATCTATGACAAGGAGTTGGGGGCTATGATTTACTTTTGAAAAACGCCACGCACATTATGCCAGTCATTAACACTGCTTATAAGAGCATAGAAGCGGCAGTCATTCTTGAAGCTACGGTTAAAGCCGCCCAGCAACGAAGCAAACCAAATTGGGTCTTTAGTTCCGGAAAGAATCTTCGCAAGATACTCCGGATTTGGCACATAGATTCGAGGATGGAGGTTTCGTCTTTGTCGCAGGTATGTTAAATTTTGAGGAGTAAATCCTACGGCTTGAGCAACTTGCCTTTGTGCAGGGGAACCATCAGGAGTTACTTCGAAGTAAGACGATTTCTCAGTCCCTGCTTTTAATTCGAGGTCGTCTAGAACAAATCCTTGTGAAGTATTGTGATTTATTGCTTCCCAAGATTCCTTGGCATCCGGTCTGAATAATCCCCTGCTCTGAGACTCAGACTCATACATATCATGTAGAGCATCATTTATGTACTTCAAAATTAAATTGTGTGCTTGATCAGTAAAACTCCACC
The DNA here is from genome assembly GCA_016181345.1 of Candidatus Woesearchaeota archaeon. GTDB lineage: Archaea > Nanobdellota > Nanobdellia > Woesearchaeales > GW2011-AR9 > JACOZM01. The sequence goes on along the minus strand of JACOZM010000115.1, from coordinate 6,470 downwards.
CTAATTTTCCATCTTCTCTTGGATAGTACACATTTCCGTGGGGAAGCCAGAATGGATTGTCCTGCAGACTAGCTCGACTCAGTTGTTGGTGTGACCGCTCAGATATATGCCATGGGAAATTCACATCAGGGTAATCCTTCCATGGCAGGTTGGTTGGACTAGTTGGGCTATCTTGGCAACGCTCAGTTTGTAATTCTGCAGCTGATTGCCATCTATAAGCCTTTGGCAGCTGGCGAAATACGCCAAGATCTCCTTGCATCGTTACATTTTCCAAATTAGACATTTGTAATTCCCCTAATTTAGTATAAAATGAACCCAGTATTTAAATATTTCTCACTATATAGTTATAACGATAAACAAAAACGAAATATTTATATAGTAACTCATAGTTTCTATGTAGTAACTTTGTATTACTATGGTGACTATAACTCCAAAAGAACGCGAAACAATACTGATCTTATTCAAAGAATACACTACTTTTTATAATGCTAATTCTATCAGCAAAATTCTCAACATCAGCCACGTCGGCGCTCAAAAAATCTTCAAGCGACTTCTCCAAGAAAATTTAGTAATAAGTAAAACCATCGGAAAATCCATAACTTACAAACTCAACTTTAACAATGATTATGTTTCGCATCTTGTCTCTTTTCTTTTAGCTGATGAAGCCAATAAATTCAAACGCTGGAAAGAGGAATTTAAAGAATTTTTTAAAAAAGACAGGATTATCATGCTCTTTGGCTCAACGGTTAAGGATTATGCTCATGCCCACGATATTGATCTTATGATGGTCATAGAAAATAAAGAGGTCAAAGAAATAAATGAAATTTTAAAGAAAAAAGAAGAAATTCTCCCTAAAACACTTCATGCTATCAAATTAAATCATCAAGACCTCTTAGAAAATCTTAAAAAGAGAGATAAAGCCTTCGTTGATATCATCAGAAATGCAATTATCCTTTATGGACAGGAAAAATATATGGAGATACTAAAAAACGCTCAAAAATGGTAAAATACATTTTTGGCGTGCCAAAAATTAGGAGAATTTTAGCATGTCACAAGCCTCTAAGCACGTTGAATGGTGTTTGAACAAAGCCATGAAAGAGATTGAGGAATGTAAAAAACTTGGTAAAAGACAAAAACATAGAGGATTATTGAAAAATAACCCTGATCTTGAGGAAGCCAAAAAGCATCTTGCCAAAGCAGAGCATGATCTTGATGGAATAACAAAATTCAGAGAGATTGGATTTTCCGATTGGTCAATGTCAGCAGGGTTTTATTGTATCTATCATAATTTTCTCGCCATCGCTGCTAAATTTGGCTACGAATCTTCAAATCAAACCTGTACTATTGCTTTGATGCGGTTCCTCAAAGAAACCGGAAAAATCAGCTTTGATGAGAAATTCATTGAAGCTTTGGAATATGAAGAACTTGAAGAAAGTAAAGAGAACAGCGTTATCGAACTTAGAGAAGATTATACCTACGGAGTACAAATCACAGTTAAAGATGAAGCAAAGATCAATGAACTGAAGAAAATCTGCAAAGAACTTATTGACATAACTAAAGAAATAATTTACAAATAATCTGCCCCCAACTCCTTAACGAACTATGCGCCAACTCCTCCACGTGCGGTGATGAACGAACTCTGCGGTACTCGGCTTCGCCTCCGTTCCTCGCCGACGGATAAACTGTCGGAGACTTAACATCGTTAAGTCCAATAAAATTTGAGTTCTAAGAAGTACGTGGGGGGGAAGTTCTTATCGACCATAACTCGCTACATGAGCCCGCTTCAACTGTGCAGCAAATGGAACATCGATTTTTAACCATTCGTAAGCTCCGAAACGACCATTATCAAATTGTTGTATTGCTTCGCAATGTTGACCTAAGAAAGATCCTACACCAACAACAACTAAATCAAATAACTTTAATGAAACTCTTCTTCCTACATTTTTCTCATAAACCAAGAATCGTTCATTATAACTTAACGGTTCTCCAATTTCTGGAACTCTTGCCAATTCTTCTCTAATATCATCCAATCTTGCAAGAGGTTCTTCTCGTTTTCCCCACGAAAGAAAACCAAATTTTTTTATTCTTTCTGTTCTGGTGTCAAATCCAACAATAACTTCAGCAGCAGTACTGCAATGAACATCATACCCACTATACGTTGTGTTCCCTACAATATCAGGGAGGTCAAGTTTTGTTTCTGTTGGAATAAAATAATCTTTTCTAATATGAACATTAGGAACTAATCTTACTCTTTCCAAAATTGCTTTATATAATTCATCCCCCATAAAACAATAAAAATTACTACTTTTATATAAAGATTACCCTAAAAATTGAGAACTTCCCCCACTACACTTACTCCTTTAAACAAAATCAATGAGAACTCAAATTTTACTCTTCGTCGCTACGCTCCTCGTCGGGGCACGCTCACCAGTTATTTGATAGATTAATTTTAGTCTGGCTCACTTAAAGCCCCGAGGACTTAACATCGTTAGGTTCAAAATATGCTTACCCAAAAATTATAGAACTAGCCGTTGAAATAAGAGTAAAAAGATTGCAAAAAAGATAATTCAAAAAAAATCTTATAACTAACCTACGCTACTCCCTTCACATAATTTCCTATCGTCGTCCCTCTCTTCAACATAGAAATATCCTGCTTAACCCCATGAAGAATATTCTGATAAGCCTTAATAATAGTTGTAGTATCCCTATTTAAATCTAACAAAAACCATCGAACACCATGATCTGCCAACTCTTTTACTTTTTCAAATAAAGCTATCGGCCGGGAATAGAGCATTTCTGTGTTCCCATTAACGATACGTAAAGGAAAAGTATAATTTTTTTCATCCGTCAATGCTCTTTGCGAGTAAGATCCTTTAAAATGCATAACAGGAATTTGACCATGAGCATAGTAAATAAATTCTTTATTCTTCATATTTAATGCTTGCTTAGCATTTAATTCTGGTGAAATCATTGGCAAAACATTTTTTTTGTGTAAAGCGCTAAGGCTTAGATCATTAAAGACATTCAAGGAATACTTACCATGCTTTTCCCCAGTAAATTGGAGATCTAAAACACCCCAGTTGCCGATAGTAATTCCATCAGGTTTAACTCTCTCGACAATGGCCTGGATATTCTTAATATCCTCATCAGTAACAATAACAGGAGTGTCTAAAAAAAACTTAGCCCCCGTGCATAATTCACGAGCAATCTCTACGTCAGAACTAAAAACATCATAATAAATACCATAAACCCCTGCAGCATTAGCTTCTTGCAACTGTTCAAGTGAATAAACTTTAACTAATAATCTTGGTTCATGTTCTACAGATCCAGGCAAAACAGAAGGAAGACTAGTGAACGAGGAAGTTCTCTCTAAAACAACAGTACTACGCAGCTGCTGCTCTAATGAGTCCAGAGTTTGATGCAAAAAACGTTTAGGTAAGAAAACTGAATCTAATTCTACGCTGTTAATATCCCATTGAATCCCTAGACGGGAAGATTTATGTAATTCTGAACGAATCTGTTGTTCAGTTAAAGCCTGTTTCTGCGCTACTTGCAGAACAATTGGTGATTCGGCAATGATATTTCCAGACTCAAAGGTCAATAGTTGATTTACTTTGGCAATAATCTTCAACGGCAGTTTAATCGGTTCTTCTTGAAGGATATTCTTCCCTCCATTTCTAGAAGTAAGATAAACCTGGGAAGAATTAATGAAATAAGGCGAAGGAATTTTTACTCTAGCACCCTTATATGCATGCTGAATTTCCACTCCATCTTGAAGAATCCTATGCGCAATTCCGCCGCGAAGTTTCCCTTCCGCCCATGGATGCCAAAATCCGACCCCGTCCAGAACATCTAAATCATGTTCTAATTCAAGGACACCCTGATAAATTTCACCTAAATAAATCCCCCTATTCATCGGCATCTCTTTTCCAACAATAGATTTATTATTTTCAAAGAATCCATTAGTAAAATCACGGTTGAATCCCATCTTCAGATTATCCAGTTGCTGAGGAGAGAGATACCTTAATTTATTTCTAACCGCTCCATCAATTTGCTGCCGGTAAGTCTTGGTAGTAGTAGCCACATATTCAGGACTTTTCATCCGTCCTTCAATCTTCACCGCATTAATTCCCAAATTATAGATCTTATCGATACTATTAGCGAGCATTAAATCCTTAGCGCTAATCAAGTATCCCTGATTATTATACTGCTTACGACAGCTGCTGGCACAAATTCCTCTATTCCCGCTTCTCTTTCCGATCAGAGAAGAAACTAAACACTGGCCGGAATAAGAGATGCATAAATGCCCATGGACAAAAACTTCTAATTCTCTAGTCGTATGTTCTCTAATCAATTTAATTTCGGATTGATTCAATTCTCGAGCTAAAACAGCTAAGTCAAGATCAGGAAATTGGCCAATAGCATGATAATTCATCAAACTGGCTTGAGTAGAAGCATGAACTCGTAATCCTGGAAATGATTTTTTAATAAGAGGTGCTAAAAATAATTCCTGAATAATAACGGCATCAATTCCAGCCAGATAGGCCTGCTCAAGCGTCTTAAACCATGGGAGAAGCTCTTCATTTCGAACCAGAGTGTTTAACGTCAGATAGACTTTTACTCTATGAAGATGAGCAAAGAAAACAGCATCTTTCAATTCATCTATAGAAAAATTTTTCGCTAATCTTCTTGCATTAAAAAATTTAATTCCTAAATAAACCGAATCAGCTCCATTATAGACTGCAGCCTTCAGACAGTCCCAATCTCCTACCGGCGAATTAAGTTCTAGTTTGTGCATAAATATAGTGATTTTAAACTATATTTTTAAGGATTACTACGGAAAGTGAGGAGTATTGAAAGAATAGAAATTAAAAGAAAAAAAAGAAGAAGCCTTTAAGAATAAGGAAAATTGAAAACATACAACAAAAGATGGAAAAGGAAAAGACTAATCATCTACAAGCAATCCTTCCGCCATCTAACTCATATTCCATCTTTAACCAAGAAAAATTAAGTTTATTAGCCTTCTCACAAAAATCAAGGGGTTCTAATTCATATTCTACTCCAAATACTGCCTTACCTTGTTCAATAAATGGCAATAATTGCTCACATTCATCATATTCAAAACATTGTTCATTGACTGAAAAATCAAAATAATGAACTAATTCTGGAATCTGATCCAAGTCATTTTTTAACCCAATAGATAAACCTCGTCGATGAGCTTCTTCTGCCAGCCATTGGTTATATTCCAATTGATCCTGAGAAGTTAAAGAAAAGCCATTATCATTTAGATATCCATCAACATTATCTGGCTCTACTCCATCACATCTTTTTTCTACTGCTAAATCTAATCTCTTGATCATGATCGGAGCCAGCAGATCTATTTTAAAGATATCTAACCATTTTTCATCTTCCCATCCTTCAAGAGTATTTCCCAAAACAGTAGATGGAAACTCATTTGAATCGCTTCTCCAATTTTCATAACTTCCAGCGCTGAAATAACAAATAACCTTTATACCTCTCTGATGTAAAGCATCAATAGTTTCTTTAGAAGTATCGAATAAATCAAGATCATACATCTCTACGTCATAGTTTAAGTTTAATTCTCCTTCTAACTGCCATTGCCAAGTAGTATTAGGTAGAGGTTTCCACCACTCTTTCTTAACCAGAGCCGTATTCTTTTCTTGAATTGGAACTTTTGAGCCGTTCTCTCCATCATTAATAATATCTTCATATTTAACCGGCTCTAAAGAATCATTTTGTGAAGAAGTTATTGCTTTTATAGTGTCCTGGAAAGTTTTTTCTTCAGCACATCCAGAAAGGAGTACCATATTCAATAATAAGATAAACATCCATCTTCCTTTCATAATTTGAATATAAACTAGGCAATAATTTAAACGTTTCGATATATAGAATAAAGCAATAAAAATTATAGGCTTTTTCTTAAGAACGAGGATATATTTTCTTTCCCGTAGCTAGTTCAATAATTTCAATAATCTGAACAGGACATACTTGAGCAGCTTCAAGGTGTTTTTCTAAGTCTTCTGCTTCAAAAATAAGCTCTTCAGATTCAGCTGTTTTTTTAGCTGAGGATGATTTTAACGTAGCTATACTTGTCTCTTGATCAAAGAACCACGCTTCTGGAAATGCAGCTTCACAAGCACCAGCACCAATGCACTCTTTTTTGCGGTAGAGAAGTTTATATTTGGTCATAATAACAGAAATAATGCCCGGGATTAAAAAATGTTATGGTTAAAGAGTCTTAATGATATCTTGGTTGAGTAGCAGGAAAACGAGATCCTGGGAAGATTTATATACCATTATTCCCCTTCATCTAGAAAAAGGTGATAGAAAATTCATAAAAAAATAGTGGTAGGATTATTGTACACGAGTAAAAAAATAGGAAGAGAAGACAAATGGACTTTAGAGCATATTAAAAATGGTTTACCGACTTTAGAAGATATTAAAAAATC
>JACOZM010000114.1 GCA_016181345.1 Candidatus Woesearchaeota archaeon | reverse complement strand
TTTCTTTGAGGAGAAGGTTTTCTTTTGAGAGTAGATTTTCCTAGGGGAGTAGATGAAATGCTTCTTAACCTATTGATACGCTTTGTGCCGCTATTGAGACGTTTTTTTGGAGTGGTACTGTTCTTCTTTCCCTTCGTCTTTTTGGTAGTTGCAACCATAGTTTGTAGACAAAACCGCGAATATATAAACCTATTTGTAAAAAAAGAAAAGAAAGGATTTCTAAGGCATGGAGTTGATTTTAAAGAGGTAAGGGAAACAAAGATAATAAGAGCTCAAAACTTTTTTAGTTGATAAATGATGGACACGCCTAAAAAGAATTCACTAAATGTCTTTTCAGTATAATCACCTGCTCTTACCCGTCCATTATAAGCATCAGCCAGAGCATTTAATTTTTGAACATTATCCCTATTGCTTGCGTTGATGATCTTTTCTGCATCTTCAGGATATTTCTCGCGAAGATAGACTTGATAATAGGGTATTTCCTTCCGAATAAATTCCAAATATGATTTTACTGGAAGCGCTTTCTTGCGGGCAATAGAGAACAGTTGAAATTTTGTAGATTTCGATGCCCACACATTATAATAATCGTGAGTCAAACCAATCTCATCATTAAACTGAAGTCTTTTTTTTTCGTCTTCGGTCATTATCTGACTCGTTCTTTTTCTAGCCATGAGATTAAGAAAGCATAAAGAGTTTAAATTGATTGCGGTAGATCAGAACTAAGGAGAATGAAATCTTATCCACAACTTCTTAAACCAGGGCAATGACAACGTTGAAAGCATAAAACCAATCGTTGGAACAATAGAATTGATGAAGGGTTTAGGAAGTCCGGCAACGTAGAAAAAAAGAACGATAATAAAATATGTTAGCCCGGCAACAATTATTTTCCTTGTCAAAGATGTTTCCCAGGATTTATCCAATTCTACTCGTTTATTCCGCTCTTTAATCGCGTGAAGTTCTTTCTCTAATTCTAATGGAGGAGTCATAGTTTAATTATCTATCTGGGAGGATATTATTTACATAAGTTGATTTGTTTACAGAGGTTGATTTCTTTATACAGACGGATTACCAGGTTAAGCTGATTCTCTACCTATATCCCCTTAATCTAAATCTACATCTGCTTCAACTTCAGCTGGTTTACCCTTGCCTTTTTTCTTGAGTTCTTTTAACTTTTTAGTAATAGGGATTTTAGCGTTACAATGCTGACACTCAACAAGATACGCCTGCGCACCCAAATAACTTTTTCTTTTATATGGTCCTGTGCCTTCACCGTCTTTCTTACACTCAGGACAAGTATATTGCGCCTCTAAAGTTAACGACTCTTCATGTTCAACTTTTTTCTCTTGATATTTACACGAAGGACATTCATAGTAATCTGCTCTGGTTTTTACTTTTCCTTTTACTATTGGTTTGCCCATCTTGGCTTTCTTACATTTTGGACAATTTTTTCGATATACCCAAGAAATAACATTCCCTTCTCCAATACTCCTATTGCTAAAATATAAACATTCATCCATAGAATTCGGCATCTTTAACGTCATGTTGCATCACCTTATTGTTTTTATGTTTACTATTGTTCTTCTAAATGTTGTTCGTCTACATTTCCTCTTCCAATTGTTTTACTTCAATGGAAATCGCTTTTTGCTTCAAACGGATATATCTTGGACATTCGCGGAAAGGTAAGTTATTCTCTTTACAATACCTTACAATTTCCTCTTTTTCTTTCTCCTTATTAAATTTTACTACGACAACAAAGCCAAGATCATCCTTATGAATAATATTGTAGTTTGAAAGGTCGTGCAAAATTTTCTTACGCAGTCCATTCAGATAGTCGATTCTTTGAGGTAAATTTTCCAATTTTTGCTGGATCTTAGCAAAAGCAGTTTTATCTTCTAATTTTTCAATGTTGACATCAACTAATTGCTTCCACAACTTAGAATCCTTACATGCAATAAACCCGCCTACTTTAGCTTCAACTAATTTCCATTCTCCAAAACTACAGATGAGGATATCTGCATACCTAGGATCGCAGAGCTTTGTTCCAATACTTCCAGAAACATCGAGGATGACTAAACAATTATTTTTTTTGCAAAGATTATAAATTTCTTTCATCGGCTGCTCAGCAAAATATCCTCCAGGATTTTGGTAGAGTACCGCGCCATAGTTATGGTTATGATCTTTGCTGCTAGAAAATTTTTTTGTCAAATCAGATAGATCAATCACCGCATCACTGCATTTAACTTCTTCTACACCTAATCCTAATGCTTTTGGAGCAATGGGATAATGAAGCCAGCCCCCTTCTTCAGGAATCAAGATTATTTTATTTTTTTGAACGATAGACAGTGCAGCGGTAATAGCAGAGTTTCCTCGAGGAGTTATTTCTACAAAATCAGTTTTGATGAGTTTCTTTATTTGTTTGATGATATTTGCCTTAAGGATACTCTTTTCCTTAAGAGGAGTTTCTTTATTTATGGACATGATATCATAGAAAAAAAGAAATCTATTTAAAAAATTATGCTAGGATCGTTACTAAACCCCACAAGCACAAAGCTACATAGATTACCGCAGAAAGCCAAAATTTACTCCTGTCCTGCATGATTTTCTTAGTTAATGAAGCTACTTCTTTCGGATATTGCAGTAAAAACAGGCCAATCAAAACGTGAGCGAAAAGCATTACTGCTAAGATTGTCTGAATGGGCAACTCGCTGAAAATGATATAACCTACAATAACGATAAAAATAGCTGAGACTCCGCTGAGCATCATCCGGCTAGACTCTAACACTTTCTCTGAAAATAAAGCTATCCACTTTGGCATAAAGAACAATGATGCCATCTTTACCAGAACAATGCTAGAAAAAACTAATGCTAAGATGTCTATACCTTCCATAATTTCCACCTCTTTTATTACTCTTTCTTTGGTCTCTGGCCATCGGGATGATTAAATGTTAGTTATTAGTAAAACCAAGGATAGTCATAGTAAATAAAGAAAGTTAATAAATTTATTGATGAAGAAGAATCTTGGATCTAAGAGTTTATTGATTCAATGGGGTTAGACAATGAAATTGTTCTATTAAATTGTTCAATGAGATTGTCACATGAGTTTGTTAAATAAAATTATTTAAAGATATACCTTTCAATGAGATTGTTCGCTAATTTTTTCACAAACTTTTTTAAAAGAGTCTTAAAATCCCTCATTCTATGCTCACTAAAGAAGCCCGAGAGGAACTTGAACATCAGCATTATAAAATCGTCGGCAGCCATTCGGCTGTTAAGACTTGCGGCTGGACAAAAAACATGATCCGCGGACAAGGGGGATGCTACAAACTGAAATTCTATGGTATCATGTCTAACCAATGCATGCAAATGACAACGTCTATCAGCTGCGCCAATAGATGCGTGTTCTGTTGGAGAGGATATAAAGCTCCCGTCTCTAAAGATTGGGCCTGGGATATTGACAATCCCGAGGATATTCTCGCTGGAAGTTTAAAAGCTCAGCAGAAGCTTCTCGTCGGATTTAAAGGGTCAGAGAAAGCCAGCAAAAAGTTATACAAAGATTCTGAAACCGTCAAGCATGTTGCATTATCTCTTACCGGGGAGCCAATCACATATCCAAGAATGAATGAGCTGCTTAAACTCTTTAATCAGCAGGGGATATCAACTTTTTTAGTAACGAATGCTCAGTATCCTGAAGCTATCCGAGACTTAGCACCAGTAACTCAACTTTATTTAAGCTTAGACGCACCCAATAAAGAATTGTTAAAATCCATTGACAAGCCGTTATTTGCTGATTATTGGGAACGATTACTAAGCTCTTTAGATTATGCAGCAGAAAAAACTGAGCGGACATGTGTACGGTTAACCATGATTAAAGGACTAAATGACCATAGTCCTGAGCAGTATGCTGAACTGATCAAGCGAGGAGATTTTGATTTTATTGAGGTTAAATCGTATATGCACGTAGGCGAGTCTCGACAGCATTTAGACAAAAAGAATATGCCCATGCATGAAGAGGTTGTGACTTTCTGCAATATTTTAGTGAAATATTTAGAAGATTATGAGATTGTTTCTGAACATATTCCGTCAAGAGTCGTGATGTTTGCGAAAAAGAAATTTTACGTCCAAGGAAAATGGATGACGTGGATTGATTTTCCAAGATGGAATGAATTAGTTCAAAATAAAAAAGAAATACGGGTTGAAGAGTATTGGAAAGCTACTCCAGTCATAGGAATTTCAGGAAAAGGAACGTTAGATTATCATTCTGAGGATTTACGAAAGAAACAGGTTAATGCTCAGAATTATAGCGCTGCAGAGAATATTGAAGAAATAGATTTAGATAAGGATGAAAAAGAAGAAAATGAACAAGAGAAAATGAATGAAAATGCCGATGAATGTTATGAGGAGATAGGTATTGAGGAGATAGAGATTAAAGAAAGTTAGTAGAAAAATAATAAGGGGCTATTTTTTATTTCTAGATGATATGACTGCCTTTAGATGTACTTCGATGGCCATGCGGACGTTCTACTCTCAATAGATGACTGGAGCGAATAAATGATGGAGTTAAAATACTGTTAGGATCGACTCCTCGCTCAGCACATTTTGCTGCTTCGGCCATAAGAAAATTGATATAGGGCATCTGCGTCTTCCAAGCTAAGGATCCTAGACGTGAAAAAGCTCGCGGATCACCATTTGCAATAAGTAAATGATCAATAAATGGCGTACCTAAAACATCACGAGAATATCCGGCCAGATTCGTTCTTGTTGTATAGACAGTTACTGATGCGGGCTTGCCTTTTATTCTCGGATCTCGCTCCAGGCCTTCAACTGTTCCTCCACAAAGAGCTTCGATATTTCTGCCCATAGTTGCACCTGTCCTGATTCGATCATCAAACATAAAGACATGCATGCCCTCTATTCCCCGTTCTGGACTTAAACCTATAGAATCCTCAAGTGTTAAATGCTCAATTTTTCCATCAGCTGCTCTCGTTTTTTTCATCACGGCTGAAGCAATGTTAGGCAGCTCTGTATATGTCCTAACGCGATGGCCAAATCCGGTTATTCCAGCATCTGGGTTGATCAATACTACATTTCTACCACCATCAGAAAGATCAATTCCTAGTTCCGTTCCATAATCAGTAATCAACATCGAAACTACCGGAGCAAGATCAACACAAATTAATTTAAGATGATAACGATGATTACTTCCTGCATCTAAAGCACGTTGATGCATAGGAGCAAATTCTTCATTAACATCTGCACAAGTTTGAAGAGCCTCTTCTTCAGCGTGAATTTGTGGAACTATTATTGCATCATATCCTGCAGTTAAATATTGTCTAAATCTATCTTCCAAAAGCTTACCCTGTCCATCATAACGAGCTCTAGCTGCATCCGTCTGCATTCTTGGATGAGTAGTATCATGAACGCCTCGCTCTTGTGCATCATGATCTAAAGTATATGCTAAAAGCACTACTGCATCTGCACCCAGATATTTACATGTTCCAGCAATATCTAAAACCCTTGTGTTTAAATCAGCAGCAGTTAAATTATCATCTTGAACATGAACAACATAGACTGTCCTTCCCTTTAGTCCTTGACCCCAAATTCTCTCACCATCAGGACCAACATAATTAGAAACATACCTGGCAAATAGTTGATCACCATCTAATCCTCTTTTGGTTGCAAATGTAGGGATATATAAGCCATCTTCATGAAGAATATGTTCCAGAATAATTGCCGGCTGGTTAGGTGAAACTCCTAAATGGTCGGCAATCCGTAATGGTTCGCTAGGGCCGATTCTTGTGCTGACGACGATCCGTTCATCAGGACGTAATTCGCGCTCTCCCAACTGATAAGAAGCATGATGATGTTTTACCGGCATAACTTGAACCATAGAGAGAGGTGTTTTTATGCTTTTCCAATGGGTGATATATAGGTAGGGGAAATATGATGATAGAGACTATGCTGTTTTAACATGAAGAGAGATGGCTTTGAAGAGAAATGAGTTTGAGGAAAGATAAGTTTGAGGAGAGAGAGGAGTTTTTAGAGAGGAAAGTTGTTCTTATGGGAAATGAGTCATCATTCTAAATCAGTTAATTTTGACAAAAACCTTATAAAAACGCCCGTCAAATTCTTGGATAAGATGCCTAAAACAGAACCGAATGAAGAAGAATTGAAAGAAAAGTACATGCAGTTCAAAATGATGCAGGAGCAATTAGAAAAGCTTCAAGAGCATGGAGAAATGCTTAAGCAAAGGAATTCTGAGCTAGATACAACCCTGGAATCATTAAAAGAGATTGGAAAGACAAAATAAGATACTGAAATCCTAGCTCCTCTGGCAGACGGGATATTTATGAAAACTCAACTAAAGGATAATGAAAAGCTCATCTTAAATGTAGGAGCGGACGTAGTTATTGAAAAAAATGTTGCTGAAGTTATGAAGCTTATTGAAGAACAGAAAAAAGGGATCACTCTTAAAGTGATAGAACTAGAAGGCTTTAAACAAGAACTTCAGAATCAATCAATGAAAATCTATCAAGAATTAGAAGAGAACATGGAGGAATAATTCTAATGTTTGGAAAGCTAAAAGAAAAGTTGAAAGAGAAGCTCTCTATTTTTTCTCGGAAGGCAAAAGAAGAAGTAGAAGAAAAAAATGTAGAACGGATTGTTGAAAAAAAAGTTGAGCAGGAAAAAAATATAGAACAGATAACTAAGACAAAAATTATTTCTGCAGAAGAATTACTTCAAGAATCTATTCAAGAAGAAACCGAGGAAGAAGAGCTTATTGCTAAGCCAATTATCGAAAAGAAAGCCGAGATTAAAACCCATCAAGTTGAGACGCCAGAAATTAAGGCTAAGCAAGAAGAAAAGAAAATAGAAATTATCTCAAAACAAGAGAATAGAATTAGACAAGGAGATAGTATTAGACAAGAGGAAGAGATTAGACGAAAGGATAAAACAAAGCAGGAAGAGAGAGTTAGACGAGAAGATAAATCTGAAATTAATGTAGAATTACGGCATGAAACTAAGCCGGAAGTGAAGCCAAAACAAGAAGTTAAGACAGAACTACGGCAGGAGTCTAAGCCAGATATAAAGCAAAAACAAAAAGAAGATGAAGAAAAAAAATCAGAACAAGAAGTTGAGCAAAAGTCCTTTTTTGGAAAAATAAAGCAAGCCTTAACGACGAAAACTATCTCTGCTGAAAAATTTGAAGAGTTGTTCTGGGAGTTGGAAGTTACTTTATTAGAAAATAATGTTTCTGTTGAAGTCATTGAAAAAATAAAGGAAGATTTGAAGCAGGAACTGATCAATAAACCCCTCCCAAGAGATGTAGAAGGAAAAATATTAGAAACACTAAAGAGAACTTTATCGGAAATTTTAGATGTTGAACATCTTGACGTTGTTTCGAAAGCAAAAGAAAAAAATAAAACAAAAAAGCCGTATATCATTGCCTTCTTCGGCATCAACGGAGCTGGAAAGACAACATCAATTGCAAAATTAACAAAGTATTTCCAAAAACAAGAGCTTTCTGTTGTTTTAGCTGCCTGTGACACATTTAGAGCTGCGGCTATCCAGCAATTACAAGAACACGCTGATGCCTTAAAAGTAAAAATGATCAAGCAGGATTATGGATCAGATGCTGCTGCTGTTGCTTTTGATGCCATCAAATATGCAGAGAAAAATTCCATTAATGTTGTTTTAATAGACACTGCAGGAAGGCTGCATAGCAACACTAACCTTATGGCGGAATTAGAAAAATTGATCCGTGTCAGCAAACCAGATCTGAAGATTTTTGTCGGCGAATCTATCACTGGAAATGACTGTATTGAACAGGCTCGGCAGTTTAATGATCTTGTTGAGCAAGATGGAATTATCCTGACGAAAGCTGACGTAGACGAAAAAGGCGGAGCACCATTATCTATTTCGTATGTGATCAAAAAGCCGATCTTATTTCTAGGTATGGGACAGCGATATGAAGATTTAGAAGAATTTAATAAAGAAAAAATGTTACAGCGATTGGGATTGTAGAAAAGAAGAGAAAAAATAAATAGAAATATTTTGAGTTAAGAAGATACTTAAAAATATACTAAAAATAATACATTTATTTAAATATAAGCAGATGTTTTTTCCGCACTTATGGGATTGATTTCTTTTTTAGGCAAGGAATATTTAGCAGGTCATTCGCTAAAAGAAGGTATTGAAACTGCAGAACTTTTATTCCGTCGAGGAATTTTTAGATTTGGGCACCCCGTCTCTTCAACGATCGACATCCTAGGAGAAGAAGCAAAGTCTGATGAGGATGTAGAACGAAATGTTTTAGCTTATTTAGAAATCATTAAGGAATTGGGAAGTTTAGCTCAAGACACAGGAGCTTTAGCCAAAACATATTCTGTTAGGAATCCATTCAGCGTATCCTTTAAACCTTCTGCAGTAAGCCTATCAGTAAGAGAAAATGATGAAGTAAGAATAGACCAAACGCTGGATACTAATGTTCAAAGAGTCATTGAAGCAGGGATGGAACATCAAATACCTCTGACGATTGATATGGAAGATCATGCTTGGACATACCCAACATTACAATTGGCATCACGGATGTGGGCAAGTGGACTGCCGTTAGATATCGTTTTACAATCCTACCTTCATTCTACTCCCGACGATGTTTCTTCATTCTTAGGAGGAGGTTTGCCCACCGATAGAAGCAGTACAACAGTTCGGGCTTGCCGAGGAATTTATCGTGAACCGGCAGAGATTGCCACTCAAAGCCCAACAGAAGCAAAAAAAAGACTTTATGCTTTAGTTGAACAGTTATTTGACTTGGGATATTTTGTCGGAATTGCCACTCACGATATTAAGCTGCAGAAAAGGATCAAAGAAGGAATTATTGAGAAGAAAGAAATTCCTAAAGAGAGGTATGAATTTCAAGGATTAAAAGGGGTTTATTCATTTGAAGATGTTATTCTGCCCGGTGCGTTAAGGAATCATGAAAATGTTCGAATATACCTTCCAGTAGAGCTTAAGCAAGGTGATGGTAATGCCTACATGCGAAGACGGATAGTCATGAATACAGAGATTGTGCGTAATTATGTTGTAGATAGAGCAGGAAGAATGATGCGAAGGATGAGAGAGTAAAATCGTGTTTGGTTGAATTGTTTCTTGCTAATTTTTTTCTGTTAAATGTCATTTTTCTTCAACTACTTTGAGATGGCTCCTTCTTCTTTCTAGATCAGTTCGAACAAGCCAGGCAGAAACCGGATCGAGATTCTGTTCTAATTTTCCTTTTTGAGAAATATCCAGAACTTCTGCATCATATTGGCGATGACAGTCCTGGCATTGAAGTACATGAGCAGCAGCCGAACTAAAAGTAAGATGATAATCTTGTTCTAATACGTCTCTTACTGCAGTTCCTGATATTTGGCTTAATCCATTCTGGTGATACATGGCTAGAAGCCAAAGCACTCTGCTATCAACTGTCGAAGTAGGACATCCATATTCTTCATCCATAATATTTAGATGATAGTTTAAGGATTTAAAAAACTATCTTCCATCGCTATAATTAAGTATCATTTGCAAATTGATTAAAAGTTAATGAACTTATCAACTATCCACTTCCCATCTACCTTTCTTAAAACAGCAATCTTATCAATAACATAAATGCCTGAGAATGCTGGCAAGCCTCTTTTTAACAATGATTGAAATTTTTTCGGATCAATATCAGGTCCAGCTATAGTTATATGAGAATTATAGAATTCTTTAACATACGGACTTCCATATTTTTTAATATACTTCTGTTGTTTTTCAGAAAATGTTCCATTAAGAAAATTTTCTCTTATCCATGGTGTTCGAAAATTACTTGCTAACTTCAACAATTCTTCATGAATGTTCGCTGGAAAATTTGCTTCAATATAGATTATCGGTGGTTCTAAAAAATGACTGCATCTAACTAAATTTAATTCGAATGAATCCTTTCGTTTGCAATATTTGCTTAATGCGGAAAGCAGCTCAGAATACTTTTCCGTCCTAAATCTAGGAACTAAAGTAATGTGGGGAGGAAAAGTTAAGGCTTTCTTAGAGGATAGTAACCTAGAGATGTTTTTCATTAATTTGGTTAATAATGGCTCTGGAGGCAGTACAGCAATAAAACATTCTTCCATGATGGTGATAATCTAGACGTTATTATTAAATATTTGCTTTCAAACATAATGTTTAAATATAAATGCCACTCTTAAGTAGTATATGACCTTAAAATCTTACAATCCATTTACAGACGAGTTAATTGGGGAGGTCTCAAAAACTACAATAACTCAGTTGGATCAATGTTTAGATAAAGGAAAAGTAGCCCAAGCGGAATGGAGCAAGTTTTCCCTTGAAGAGAGGGCATCGCGTCTGAAACCATTAGCATCTTTAGTAAATGCAAGGTTAAGTGATATTATAGAAACCTTGGTAAGAGAAGCAGGAATGCCTATTAATGAGGCTCGATCATCAACGACGAAACTTATTGACAGGATTAAATTTTTAGTAGAAAAGTCTCCAGAATACCTACAAAGTGAAGACATTGACTTAAAAGATGGACGTATTAATAGGGTGTTATATCAACCGATAGGGACTGTAGCAGTAATTATGCCGTGGAATCATCCCTTCATGATTCCTTTCTGGACAATTATTCCTGCATTGATTGCCGGTAATAATGTATTATTCAAACCTTCAGAATTAGTCCCCTTTGTAGGAAAAAGAATTGAAGATCTTTTTGAAGAATTAGATTTACCAGAAGGTTTAGTAAGCACAGCATATGGTGATGGAAAATTAGGAAGATACCTAAGTGCATCTCCTTATATTGATATGGTTTCTTTTGCGGGTTCGGTTGCAGTAGGAAAGAAGATATATCGTGAAGCCGCTGAAAACATGAAACGATTGATTCTTGAAAATGGAGGTAAGGATGCTTTAATAGTAGGAAATTATACTGATAAAGAAAAAGCTGCCGATCAAATCTTAGTTGGTTTTCTTAGGCATGCGGGACAGCTTTGTTCTTCTGTTAGAAGAGTATATATTGTTGAAAGAGAATATGAAGAATATCTAAAAATTCTTAAAGATAAAATTAAAGATTACAAAGTTGGAAATCCGGCAGATAAAGATACTGTTGTTGGTCCTTTAAAATCCGATAGGCAAAAAAGGACTCTTGACTTACAGATTGAAGATGCTTTAACTAAAGGTGGTGTAATAGCTTATAGAGGCCAGGAAGGAGCCGGGCGACTTTATCCACCAACCATTATTGGGAATGCTAATCCTAAGATGGATTTAGTTCGACAGGAAACTTTTGGACCTGTTATACCCATAATTCCGGTCAGAGATTTAAGAGAAGCTGTTGCTTATCTAAATGAATCTATGTTTGGATTGAACGCTTCAATTTGGCATGATAACGTTGAAGAAGCTATTGGTTTAGCTTCACAGGTCCAATCAGGAACTGTAACTGTTAATATGCTTCCTGGAACACATAATTATTGTACCTGGCATGGCGTAAAAATGAGTGGAATAGGGAATATCCTTTCCCCCGAAGGAGTTCGACAATTTACTAATAGAAAAAATATAAGATACTATTCCCATTAAAATGGATTCAACAGAAGTAAAAAAAGGAATTGAAACGCTTGTTAGAGAATCTATAGAAAAGATAGATGACAATCTAAAAGCAATAATTTTAGTAGGTAGTGCAAATAATACAGACTTTATTCAAGGGATATCCGATATTGATTTATTATACATATTAGGTATTATTAATGCAGAATCTTTAGGGGTTGTCGGGAACTTAAGAAGAGAAGGAAAAATATATACTGGATGT
>JACOZM010000113.1 GCA_016181345.1 Candidatus Woesearchaeota archaeon | reverse complement strand
TTTGTCATCCTGAGTGATTAGCGAAGGATACAAATTTAGTTATATTCTTCTCCGGCAAAGCCGGATCAGGATGACAGTATCCAATGGACAACTTAAAGGAATTATTAATTGCTAATAAAAAAACTGTTATTTTAGTGGGAGTACTAATCTTATTAGGGATTTTAGGTGGAATAGCTTTATTTGGAGTTATCGGAGTACTTATCGGACCATTAATCCTAGCTCTAACTATCGTCCTTCTAGAAATTTTCTTAGGGAATGAAGTTGAGAAAGGAAGTTAGGTTAAGGAAGCTAAGTAATGAAAGCTAAGTCCAGAAAAGAAGTTAAGCCATAAAAGCTAAGCTATAAAAGCTAAGTCAAGAAAGGAGGTAAGCAAAGAATTAATTTTATAACGCCTTTATCCTATTTGCATAATCTACTAATTGCTGAAGATAGTTCTGAAGCTGAATGTCATCAGAAATATGTTTTAACGAGAATTCTTTAGTTAATGGGTATGATTGTGTTTTAAACATTTTATCCCAAAGATTCTTTTTCGGAACAACGTTAGTAATCAAAACATATTCAACACTTTTCTTGTTTTGGACAATTTTTGTGGAGTAAAATAGATACTGTTGCCATGCTCGGCGTATAGCTAGATAAATCCCCAGGATAATGACAACAACCAATATCCCTACTGAACCAATTTCAACCATATCTTTTACTTCTGATGATAACTCTAACAAAGATAGATTTAATAAAACTCCTAAATAAAAGATAACCCCTAATACGAAGAAGGAAAGTATTTTTGGCACTAAAGCCCTAGCTTTACTTTGGCTTAAGATATATGCTGGAGTTTCTTGATTTGTCTGTTCTGGAGTATCCATTTAAATCATTTTTAGAAGAATTGTTGTGTTTATATTCTTTTTGTGAGCAAAGAAATAAGAATGGTAAAGAGTAGATCGGAAAGTTAAGAATCACGAATGGACCCGCTGGCACCAACACATAAGTGCAGCCTGCCCCTCAAGTCTCTCCAATAAAATAACTAGAAACAACTGGACCCGCTGGGATTCGCACCCAGGATCTCCCGCGTTCTCAGAAAATCTTCTTCTCAGCATGAAAATAAAATCTTCAAGTCAGGCGGACGTCATAACTACTAGACCACGGGTCCAACTATTTTCTAATTTAGCTTATTATTTATATATCTTTTCTGGTTTCTTGAGGGACTTATTTATCACTATCACCTATCAAAACCTTTCCATGAGCCTAATCAAAAGAGTTTATATTTCCCTAGCTCTGCGCTATTTTGCTCTTTCCTTAATTAGTTTATTTATCCCTCTTTATCTCTATAAAGAGATAGGATATAGCTTCGAGCAAACCATCCTCTTCTTTATCTTCTACTCCCTTGTCTTAGGATTATTTTCCCCCCTTGCAGCTAAATGTTGTGAATGGTATGGGGTCAAACATACTGTTTTGATAAGTATTCCATTCTATTTGGCCTTCTTGGTTTTACTTAATATTCTGCCTAAGGTAAAGTTAAACCTTTTGTGGCTTGGCCTTCTTGTCGGAATTTCCTTATCCTTCTACTGGATTGGGATGAACCTTTTGTTCTATCATTCCTCTCATCATAAACATCGAGGTGAGGAATCTGGGAAAAGATTAAGCGCATCGATCATAGCCAGCTTAATTGGTCCAGTGGTTGGCGGATTATTAATTAATCTAGTAGGATTCTATATCCTATTTGTCTTGTCTGCATTATTTCTGTTTATTTCTGCATTAGTCCTATTTTTGAGTAAAGATGAGCATATTCACTATGAATTCTCTCTTCGCTCTCTCATTGACAAGCATCATTGGCGACATCTTCTCTATTTTATTTCGCATGGGTCGTATATAACAACTAGCGGAGTTATCTGGCCATTATTTATGTTTTCAATCTTAGGGGGATATTTTTCTTTGGGAATACTTGGCTCATTGCTTTCTGGAGTTGGAGCAGTTTTGATTCTATTTGTCGGGAAATATAGCGACCATGTTGAAAAAAGAACAATAATCCGCTGGAGCGCCATTGGAGAATCAATCTCTTGGTTTGTACGCGCATTTGTTCAAACGGTTGGGCAAGTTTACGCCGCCACTATTTTTGGCGCAATGACCTATGGCATTATGGTCTCTCCATTGCAAGCGCTAGATGTTGATAGTGCTCGAGGAAGAGCTTCTGGATATTTTGTCACTCGAGAAGTTTTTATCTGTTTAGGCCGGATGTCAGTTCTAATCATTGTTTTAATGACAAATAGCTTATCCGGCGGATTGATTGCTCATGGGATCCTAAACTTTGCTGCTTTATTATTCTAGACAAAACTCATGAAACAAACAATAGACGTTGAAACGAAATTTATGGAAAGTTTGTTGGAGTTCAATTACGGAGTAGACGTAACCTCAAGACTAAAGCAGTTAGCAAAAAAGATATCCTGGGCAAAAGGCTGGCCAGAGAAAAAAACATCCTTCTGGAATGCTGAAGCATTTATGTGGGATCATAAGATCAATAAAGAAAAAAGGGAATTAGTTAGGTCAGAATTATCCTTTCTCTCTAATAATCGGAGTATTAAAATTCAGGGTACTAAAGAGAGAAAAAATCTAGACCTAGGCTGTGGCTCTTACAGCTACCTTCCTTCAGTTGGATTTGACATCTCTGAAAAAATGCTGTCATTCAATGAGAATTGCAGAAAAAAAATTCAAGGTGATATAGAACAACCTTTACCGTTCAAAGATGAAGAATTCCCGTCAGTAACAGCAGTCTTTGTTTTAAATTACGTTCAAAATATTTCTTCATTGCTTTCTGAGATCTATCGCGTACTAAAGATAGACGGCTATTTTGTTGCCGTGTTATCATCTAAAAAACTGAATGACTGGCAGAGACAGAAAGAAATTAATTCTTTTCAAGCCAAGAAGTGGGCAAATATCACTCGGGAAGCTGGATTTAAACTGAAATTTTATGAAAAAGAAAACCTATTGTTTTTGAAATGTAGGAAATGTTGAAATAAAATAATCGATCATTTCCAGTCAGAAATAGTCTCAGGATAATACAAAAAGGAAATAAACAAAAAACTTATTAAATAGCTGAATGAATACTTCTTAAAAAGGGGATATTTGTGGATAAAACTGAATTATTGCTCCGTTACGGATTTATTAAAGAGAGTGCTAAATCTAAATATAATTATAATTCTAAGATCAAGGAATGGGCTCCAAAAAGCGGAAAATTTGAAGCTTCTGATGCTGATGAAGAAGAACGGCAGATGACATTTCATCAAGTTCATGGGAGTTCTCCGACTGGTTTTGAAAGGACTGGGTTTCCTAGTCCGTCAAAAACATACTGGCTTTCTTTAGAAGTCTATGACCTTAGCTTAGAAGGGCCGTACTTTTGGATGTTAGAATATTTGCGTCAGAATTTTTCTAAAGTGTTAAAAGTTGAAGACTCTTTTGCTGCTGCAGAAAATTCTGCTTTCTTTGGGATCACTCAGCAAAGATTAGGTGGACAACAGGATAAGGTCTCGCAGTTTTTAGCCACAACAGGAAAGATGATCAAGGAATTATTCCAAATGGTTCGTGAGTTAAGAGTCATCGACGAACGGTTGGCATATTACAACGAAGCAGAAGCCGAATCAAAAAAACCGATGGATAAGCGGGGAAAGAGTTCAGAAATAACTTTAAAAGGAATTTTTATTGATCTTGTTCAAGGGGGGGGAAAAAGTGCCGCATCAGTTTACGGAATGTCTCGAGAGCTGGAGTTTATCACTCTTCCTGATTTATTTTTTGACGCTCCCCCGTTAAGCTCTTCTGAGGAATTGGAGAAATATATCGAAGGATTACGAAAAAATTTCAACGAAAGTGTTTTGCGTGTCTTAATCAGACACCTTCGTCAATTCTTAGAATGGAGACGGCGCACCCAGATTGAGCATAGGAATAGGCGGCAATTTATGCTTTCTTATCTTAAACAGCATTTTGAGATCATTAATATGTATCTGGCTTGGATTAAACCTTACTTGCGCCATGTCGAAAAATTGACGATGAAAGAAAAAAACATGTCTATGCCCGAAATAGTCTCTGCTTTTGAAGGAAGCATGCTGGACGTTGAAATATTGGCGATGAGAGAGATAAAAGTAGCCGGAGATATCAAAGGTTATGAATCAGTCCTGGCTACGTTTAATTATCGTACTCGGCCGGAGATGAAAGTAGTTCAGGAAGGATATCAACGAGGTCCAGTTCATATCGGGAAATTAGAGATGAATCTTCGCTGTTACAATTGGCTGAAGGAAGATGTCGATAACTATGTTAAATTAAAAGAGAAAGAATCCTTTATGCTGATGGGTGATGTTTCTGCTTCTGTCCAGGAAGCTATGGAAGCTTTAGGTACAGAGCTAAGCAAGTATCTTGCTGAGGCTAAAGGACAAGTATCTAAGCTGGAAGACGAAGCTAAAACAGAAGGGCAGGAAGTGAAGAGGGGTTTCTTCAGCGATATTTTCCCATCAAAACCAAAAGCTCATGGTGCGGAAAAGAAACTAAGTAAAAAAGAACAGACAGAGTTGGATAAAAAGATTTCTGACTTCAAAAAAAGTAAGAAAGGCCATAATGTTTCTCATGCCTGGAACGGCTATCATACGTTTAAGAAACATTTTAACCTGATTTCATGGTAGAGATTGGTTGATGATTAGCTAAGAGATTATTTTTAGCTTGATATGACCAAATATTTATATATCTTTAAACTACAATACCTCTATGTCTATTATGAGTGTGATAGGTACGCATCTTCTTGGCTTTCTTAGTTATAGCTGGAGTTTATTGGTCTATTGGTTATCTATCCTTTTTTACATTCCCTTTAAGAATCCTCATATTCTCTGGATCATTATTCCTATTTGGATTGCCTGGTTTTTCGCTGAATTTTTTCAGGAAAAAAAGAAAACATCGTTTGGAAATGCAATCTCTAATGGTGTTATTCCCGTCTGGGTTTCTATTGACTGGACAAGGATGATTATTTCTCAATTAACTTCTGAAACTCTTCAGTTTGGCAGCGGAATAATTGTTAAATTTATAATCTGTTTTTTCGTTCTAGCTTATGGTGTAGTTATTATCATTGGTGGGATTAAAACAAAGGGGTTTGTCCATTACTTTGGAAGAACAAGAGAAGTAACTTACATCTTAGCTGTCTTTACTCCCCTCATTTATGGTGTGCTGGAATTAGATGGAAAATTCTTCTTGGCGGTGCTAGTATTTTTCCCAGTCTTCTATTTTGTTATTGAACTCATCGACCGCCTAACTCCTGATCCTACGGAATTAGATGAGCAGGAAGATAAGCCTTCGTTCTCTTCTCCATCCGATTCTCCGTTTCCCGATAGTACTCCATCAGATTTTAATCCTTCTCGATTTGATCCTTCTTCAAATAACACTTTGAACTTAAATCCTCCTGGTTTTAATCCACCCAACCTTAATTCTTCTGAGTTCAATTCTCCTGATTTTAGTAAGATGCAGCATGGACGCTTTTAAGTTTTTTAGTTTGATTCATCAATTTAATCAACAGTAAATTTGCAAGCACAATTATTCTCGAGAAACGTTTTTAAACTTGTTTCGCATAATATTCAATTATGGCAGATGAAGAGATGAAACGGCTTCCTCCGGAAGAACGGATCAAAAAGTTAAAGGAATTAGAAAAAAAGAAGAAAGAAGAGATTGAAGAAGCTCAGAAAGGGATTAAGGATAGCGAATCAGAACTTCGTGAGCGAAGAAAATGGGTGGAAAAAGTTCCCATTCCAGAATTTGCTAGAGAAGATTTAGAAAATTTAAGTGAGGATGCGCAAAGAATCTTGCAGCAGCATAGAGGCATTTCAAGAGAAAGGGAAACTTTTAAAGAGAAAGATTCTGAAAAAAAAGAAAAATCTGAAAAATCATCAAGGAGATCAGCATCAGCTTTAGAAGAAACAGTTGATAAAGAAAAAGTAAAACTTCCGCAAGGTGCATTGCAAACAGAATATGGAACTCCTGGAATGGCTTTTGCTGTTAGTTATAAGCCCATGAGCCAGATGGATATCATGGGAATTTCTAAAGAGGTTAAGACGATTTATCAGGCTGTTGAGGAGCGAGGATATATGACTGGCCTGGAGCAGAAGCGCGTCAGTTATGCTCTTTCAGAAGTTGAGCGAAGGATTGAAGCAGCTGAAGAGGGAGAATATAAAGGATTTAACGAGCAAGTAGCTCAAGCTGCCAATTTAATTCAGGCTATCGGGAAAAGTATTTATCACTCTGGTAAAAGCGGAAGCAATAGTATGTATAGGAATTGATGTATAGGAATTCGGCCATCTTAAAACAAAGGATTATTTGTATGGAAGAAAAAATTACAACCTTAAAAGAGGCTCAGAAATTAACCAAATTTTTCTCTGAGCGTAATCATTGGAATGATACTCCTAATATTGATAAATTTGATCATCTTCATGAGGAATTGATTGAGATGTCTCAGCATTTAAGGTATAAATCTGAAGAGGAAAGGAAAAGATTTGTTGAAGAAAACAAAGATATTTTTATCGATGGCATCGGCGATTTGCTTTTTGGTACTTGCCGTTTGGCTAATCAGCTTGGTGTAGATATTGAAGAGGCTTTTAATCTAGTTCAAAAAGAGATTTTAGCAAAATACAACCACCAAGACCCCGAAAATAATCTTATTAAAAAATAAGGGTGTGCAATAATCTCGGGATACTACGGGATATGCTTAGTGGAGCAAGATTTATATAATTAAGAGCGTTATACTTCTTATCAAGATATAATATTAAAAGAGGGAGAAAAGATGGTTCAATTTGGTACGGGCTATTATATGCCCATGAATAGGGAATATGGTCATCATGGCACGTTGCATTCAGGCGTAGCTTCTCCCAGCAGTAATTCTACAAACGATGTTGCCGTAGGAATAGGTGACATAGGTATTAGTATGGGCCTTGGTCCAGTTCCAAATGTTCCCGCAATTGGAGCTAAGTTGCGAGGAGGTATAAAAAAGATGGAGCTTGACTTCATGGGCTCTGGTAAGGGAAATTCTCAAGGTCATACTCCGGAGATGTATGGTAAGAAACAGCGTCAAGCTTTAGCGGAGATGAGAGAAGTCAACAGGGTTGATTTTACAACTCATGCTACTGTCGGAGTCTATGGTATGGCCGGGATGGATCAGCAAGGCAATTTTTCTAAGCAAAATAAATCCATGGCCGTAAATGAAATTAAACGAGCGATCGAATTTGCCGCTGACGTAGCGCAAGGCGGCCCAGTCGTCGTGCATACTGGAGAATTTCAGCGTCCTATCGTCGATGCAGAATGGAATTTTGAAGATGAAAAATGGCGGGATAAATTCAAGATGTATGATGAAGAGTCAGAACGGGCTTCTTACCGTGTTGTAGATACAAGAACCGGTGGGTTAGTCCAGGAAGCACGAAAGAACCGCCGAGTAGCCCGGCAAGTATGGAATAAGTACGATGAAAACCAAAAAGTTTGGAAAGAAAAAAGTGGCGGAACATATACTGATAAGAAGGGTCAAGAAGTACATCCTGGAGATTATATTGATTATGAGGGCAATAAGCTTGATATGGAGTTCCGCGTTCCTCGATATGATAAAGAAGCAGGAAGGTTTATGGTCGAGCATCTGGATTGGAATGACTTAAAAAAAGAAGCTGCCGAAATGACCGAGCGAGCTAAACAAGTCTGGAAAGATTGGAAGAGTGGAAAGATCAATGACCAAAAGTTCAGAGATTCAAACTGGACAAGATTTAAAGATGCTAAAGATGAAAAAGAGATCAAGATTCGTCCCGAGGAAGCGTATATTATCACAACGTTAGAAACAAACGCCGCAAATAGTAGAGGTTGGGCGTGGTATTACGGCGCCGATTTTCATGAGTCTGTTGAAGAATTAAAAAAATTAAAGAAAGCCTTGGAATTTTACCAAAAATTAGAGGATACTGTCGATCCTGAAGAGAAATGGAAACTTCAGCGTCAGGTTCACCAATTTCCCGATATTGCTGGGTTAGTTCCTTCTGACGCTAAATACCCTACCCAAATATTAAAGGAAAGAATCCAGCAGATGACGGGAAAGATGAAACAAGGTCAGGAAGCTTCAGCATCGCAATGGGCTCAAGCAGAGGAATCGATGGAAACAATTCGACATGTCCAGAGTGCTGATACTTATGCAAAGAAAGAAGCAGCTGATGCTTACGCTACAGCAGCTCTAACTGCTATGGAGCAGAGTAGAAAACTAGAGCAGATGAATAAGCTAAAGAAGCCTATTGCTCTAGCTATGGAAAACTTATTTCCTGAAACGTACGGAGCTCATCCTGAAGAGCTAATTGACTTAGTTAATTCTAGCCGAAAAGTCATGCAGCAGAAATTAATTCAAAGGGGATTATCTGAAGACGAAGCAAAAAAAAGATCTGAGCAACATATCATCGCTACTCTTGATACTGGTCATCTGAATATGTGGAGAAAATATTGGCGCGGCGATCCTAGTAAGACTATCGATCAGAATGATCAGGAATTTAACAAATGGATGATGGAAAAAGTTGGGAAGATGATGGATGCTGGAATCCTCGGCCATGTCCATATGGTTGACAATTATGGGTATCAAGATGATCATCTCGCCCCAGGAGAAGGAAATACTCCGGTTAAAGAGATTGTCGAAATGCTGAAGAAAAAAGGGTACAAAGGCGAGCTGATTGTCGAGCCAGGTTCGGATTTTACTACAGATGTTTCTGGATTTCATTCGGTCATGAAGACATGGCGATTATTTGGCAGTCCAGTCTATGGTGCCGGTTCAGGAATGAGCTCTGGACAGAGATCCTGGAACCAAGTAGGATATGGCTGGTTTGGCCAGAATCAGCCTCCTTACTTCACTTTCGGTTCGTATTCTCCGTCGGAAGATTGGACGTTGTGGAGTGGAGTGCAGTTGGAGTAGAGTACATTCAGAGTAGAGTGTTAGTTCTAAATTATTTTTAATATTGTTTGCTGATAGTAGTTAGGGTTGTGATAAGCAGAGCAGGCGAACTTCTCAATGAGACCCAGAAACAAAGTTTTTATAAATATCTGAACTATAAATCTAGATATGTTTAAAGAAAGAGGCTTAACTAAAAAAGAGGCTGAAAATAGACTAAAGAAGTATGGGTTAAATGAAATAAAAGATACGTCAACGACTACTCCTTTAAAAATTTTATTTAGGCAGATCAGGAGCAATTTTATTATCTATCTGCTTGCAGGTGCAATGCTCCTCTCTTTTTTTATCGGAAAATCCGCCACGGCATATACCCTTCTAGGGATAATTTTTATGGTCATATTTGTTGGGTTTATTCAGGAGTATCGGTCGGAGAGGGCAATTAGTGCCTTAAAAAATATGCTTGTCCACACCTCAATAGTTGTTCGTGATGGTAAGGAACGAGAGGTTCAATCGGTAAATATCGTTCCAGGAGATCTACTTATTTTAAGAAATGGAGAAAAGATTCCTGCAGATTGCTTATTGATTGAAGAAAAAGAATTACGAGTAAATGAAGCTGCGCTAACGGGAGAATCAAAAGAAACAAGCAAAAAAATAGGTTCTGAAAAAAAATATTCTGACGAGAACCTTGTTTTTATGGGAACGTATATAGTTCATGGCCGATGTATCGCAAAAGTCTTGCACACGGGCATGAATACCAAATTTGGAAAAATTGCCGGATTGATATCATCTACAGAAAAAGAGCTGCCTTTGCAAAAAAAAGTTAATAGGATTGCAAAGTATATGGTTTTTTTAGCGATCATGATCTCTATTTTAACTGGTTTAATTATTCTCTTGAGGAGTACTGTATTGGACAAAGAAACTTTTCTAAGTATCCTCATTCTAGTTATCGCATTGTCGGTTTCAGCATTCCCGGAAGGCTTTCCCGTAGTACTGATAACAACATTGGCAACAGGCGCACACCACATGGCCAAAAAGAATGCAATAGTAAACAGGATGTCTATAATAGAAACTCTTGGTGAGACAACGGTAATCTGCTCTGACAAGACTGGGACTATAACTAAGGGAGAAATGACGGTTAGAAAAATCTTTGCAAATAATACGTTTTATGATGTTACGGGAACTGGTTATGAGGGAAAAGGGGATTTCTTACATCATCACAAAAAGATTGATGTAGGTGCTGATCAGGTTTTAAAAACGTTGTTATATGATGCAGTTTTATGCAATGATTCAATAATAGAAAGAACTGGAAATGACCAGGAGTTTAGGACAATTGGCTCTCCTACTGAATCTGCACTTTTGATTGCAGGAGTAAAAGCAGGATTGTTTAAGGAGGATATAAAATGTAAAAGAGTCCAGGAGATTCCGTTCAGTTCCGAGAGAAAAATGATGTCTGTATTTTGCGAAATAAACAATGAAAAAATAATTTATTCTAAGGGTGCATTGGAATATCTGATCAAAAAATGCCGGTTTATTCAGAAAGATAAGATGATTTCTAAGTTATCAGAGGTAGAAAAAAGGAAGATACTTAGCTATAATCAGGATATGGCTTCTGATTCCCTAAGGACTATTGGCTTCGCTTATAAACCAGTAAAAACATTTGCAAAAGATCATTTTGAAGAAGACTTAGTATTTCTCGGTTTCGCTGGGATGGAAGATCCTGCTCGTGAAGGGGTAAAAGAGGCAATCAGCCAATGTTATAGCGCAGGAATTAAGGTTAAGATGATCACTGGAGATAATAAAGAGACTGCACTCTCTATTGCAAAAGAGATCGGACTTCATGGAAAAATAATGGAAGGAACTGAGCTGGATAATCTTTCTGATGACGAGTTGAATAAAATAATAAGTACAATAACTATTTTTGCAAGAGTTAAGCCCGAACATAAGTTAAAAATAATCAAAGCGTTAAAATTCAATGGGGAAATTGTCACCATGACGGGCGATGGGGTTAATGATGCTCCTGCTTTAAAAGAAGCCCATATTGGAATTGCTATGGGAAAAAATGGCACGGACGTATCACGTTCAGTTGCAGATTTAACCTTAAAGGATGATAATTTTAGCACTATTGTGTCTGCAATTAGTGAAGGAAGGACTATTTTTAGAAATATCCGAAAATTTTCCACCTACCAGCTTTCCTGCAATTTCGCAGAGTTATTCATCTTATTTATCGGCGTCCTATTATCGCCCTTATTGGGATGGCAGATCCCTATTTTACTTGCTTTGCAGATTCTGTTTATGAATCTTGTAACAGATAATTTGCCTGCAATTACTTTGGGGTTAAACCCTTCTTCAAACGACTCTATGCTGGAACCCCCAAGAAAAAATTCAGAGATACTCAATAAACAATTATTCATCTTACTATTTTTTACAGGAAGTTTGCTTACAATACTAGTCCTATTCTCTTACTTTTTAGTGTTTAATATCTTGGGCGGGACGCAGGAATATGCTAGGACTGTAGCTTTATTTTCTCTCATTGGTTTAGAAATAGCTTCTGCATTTAATTTCAGGTCGTATAGAAAAGGAGTCTTAAATAGAGGGTTGATGGTTAATCCTTACTTATTTTATGCTTCTGGAATCTCTTTGATCGCTACGTTTATAATTATCTACACTCCACTTAATAAGGTGTTTGAAACAGTTCCTTTAGGTATTGACGGCCTCCTTGTGGTGGTAGTTGTATCTTTATCTTTAGTAGTTATCTTTGACCTATTAAAATATATCAATAATAAGAAAAAGCTCTTTGATTTAGAACATATCTAAGAAATGTCGTGTTGCAATAACCTCATGCCAGAAAATATCTGACAGCTAGCTCACCATCTTAGTTTCTAATATAATAATGAGAGTGGATCTAGTCAAAAATTCTAGTTCAAAAACTAATTAAAATAAGAAGGAACCCATCCAAAAATCCTAGTCCAGAACATCCCAAAAAGAGATAAAATCTAGCTCAAAAATAAAAAACCCGGTCTAGAACCGGGAAGAAGGTGGTTTTTCTAAATTTTTGTTTAATTAAAGGTGTGATGGTCTGGCAGTTGGTGCCGAAAATAATTTCTATATAATAAATACACAAGCTCATCTGGCGTTAAACTAGCTAGAAAATTTCTCAATTCGATCGGGTCTGGAGCCATTTTTATCACCTTATTAAATAGTAAGAAATTGCCTTTATTAATCATTGTGTAGTGTCGATGAAGAAGTTTTGTGGAGAAGAAATATCCATAAGTTTTTTAAAGGGCCTTCCTATTTTGTTACTTCAGAAGAATTAAAAAATAAGATGTGAAGCAATCACATCTTGTTGGCAGTTAAGCATGTTCAAAGTAATTGTCTAAAAAAGAAATAGCGGGGGTTCAAAATTGTCCAGTTTGTTTTTAACACCAGAATGGTTTAATGGAATTGATGTAGTATTTGAAATTATAGGATTAGTTATTGCTTTGCTAATTTCTGGTTACAGCTGGAAATCTTATCGGGTAAGCGGAGAAGTAAAATTACGATATTTTTCCTTAGCTTTTTTACTCATTGGTTTTTCCTTTTTCGTTAAGATTCTCACGTCTAGTGCAGTATATTATCAAGAAGTAAGGATGGTTGCTGATACATTCATCCGTCCTGCGTTAGGTCCCGATAGAGAATATTCGGTTTTATTCTATAAGGGTGGATTTTTCCTAGAGATGGCTTCCATGCTTGGTGGATGGCTCTTATTATTCTTTATTTCGCAGAAAGCCAGAGAGCGATTAAAGAAATATTACGAATTAAGCCAGATGGGATTATTCGTGTATTTGGTTTTACTTGTCTCTTGGGTAGCCAGTTTTAAGTACGTTGCTTTTTATCTCACTAGTACTGTTTTAATTAGTCTTATTGTCTTAAATTATTATAAAAATTATTTGAATAACAACAATAAAAATACGTTATCTATTATGAATTCGTTTTCATTGATGTTGTTAGGAAACATCTTTTTTGTCTTTATGTTTTTAACTCCATTATTTTACGTTTTAGGACAAGTCTTTTTATTATTAGGTTTTATCCTATTATTGTATACGTATATGAAAGTGCGATGGAAATAGACAAATAGAGTAGATTGTAGAAATTAGATATTTACTTCATCAGAATATATCTATTCAAAAATATATCACGGGGAAATAAAAAACATGTCTGGAAGAAGATCACGCTTGGAGCTTATCTTTGATATACTTCTAGCTATCCAAAATAAAGGTGGAAGGATTAAACCAACTCATCTTATGTACAAGTCAAATCTCTCCCATAAATTATTAAATAGCTATTTAGAAGAATTGATCCAAAAAGAATTAGTCATCATTAATGAAGAATTTGTGAAGAAAAAGGAACAAGAA
>JACOZM010000112.1 GCA_016181345.1 Candidatus Woesearchaeota archaeon | reverse complement strand
AGTTACATCAATTGTAAACTGAAACGAGTAGCGGATACCGAATATCGTTTAGTAGCGCAGCTTATCAAGGAATATGGATCTGAAGTTCCAGTTACTGGCCTTCCTACGGACGAGGTGTATAATATTTTTTATCAGCTTGTTGATAAAGAGAAGCACGTCCTTCTCCTAGTCTTAGATGAGGTTGATCAGCTAACAAAAAAAATAGGGGACGAGATACTCTATAATTTGACGAGGATAAACTCAGAATTAAAAAACTCCCAGATTGCTCTTGTGGGAATTTCCAATAATCTTGTTTTTTCCGAAAACCTTGATCCGCGAGTAAGGAGCAGCCTTTCTGAAGAGGAACTGATCTTCCCCCCGTATAACGCCTTGCAGATTCAGGAAATTTTACGTGATCGTGCAACAAGGGCGTTTCAAGAAAACTCCGTTCGTCCGGGCGTCATCGAGAAATGTTCAGCCTACGCCGCCCGAGACCACGGAGACGCTCGAAGAGCAATAGACTTATTACGCGTTGCAGGAGAAATTGCTGACCGCTCCGGAGCACCCGCATTAGAAGTACAGCACCTTGATGAAGCAGAAAGGAAGGTTGAAGCAGACAAGATCATTAGTTCTACAATCAATCAACCAAAACAGTTTCATTGTGTTTTATATTCTATCCTTTTGTTTTCTAACCAAAGAAAAAACTTTTTTACCGGAGAGGTTTATGAAGTGTATAAGGACGTCTGCCGAAAATCGAACCAAAACGTCTTGACTCAACGCCGGCTTTCTGACATTCTGGCAGAATTAGATCTTTTAGGAATAATAAACGCAAAAATCATTTCTAAGGGGCGCTATGGCCGGATGCGCGAAATTTCTTTGGCTATCGACGAAAATATCTGCTTACGACTTAAAGAAGTCCTTGAAAAGTCTCTCAAAACATAGGGAAAAGAGAGTAAAGCCGGATGCCTTAAACTAATGCACGCCCGAACCTCTCCTCGAGTATCTTTTGTAAAGAAAGCACACAAAAGAAAATCTACGAGACACAAACAAAAACAAGAAAAAAATGGAAGACCAAAACAACCTCACAAGGACTAAGAACAAGTTTATTGAAGATATGTTTGAAAAAGGGATCTTGGTGAACAAAGACCTCCTAGAAAAAGATTTTAGTGAAGAAGCTCTTGAAAAGATGAAGCTAGAATCCGATCTTCTAGTAGTCAATGAGGATTATCTGAATGTAATTGAACAGCAAAGCAGCCTAGTCGACTGGTATGAGGTAGACAAGTTTAGGGTTGAAGCAGAAAAAGAACGGGACGATGAACTTTATCAAAATGAACTTCAACAGATGAAGTGTGTTAGCCTAAAAAGTTCTGGAGGAGAACTAGCGCTCAGAGAAGTAGATACAAAAGAAAACACTGGGCTTGAACAGCGCCTAAGTGCTCTGGAAGTTGACTTCACTCCAGGAACTGATGAAGTAGGGTTTACTACTTCCTTAGAAGATACAGAAGAAAATACAATAATAGAAAAAGGGAATCTCTCGGGTCACAGCCAAGAAACAAAAAACGTTGTGCTTTCGTCTCCATCACTTTCCCTAATAACTCCTATAGAAATTACTCTTTGTTTTGAAAACAAAGCAAAAAAATATACTACGGCAGATTTCACGTCCATATTTCTCTCCCGGTTCAAATATCTCGAAAAAATTCTTCGTAATCGGCAGGACCTTTCTAGTACAATGTCTATTGAAAGGATTTTGAAAAAAAAGGAGAAAGAGCAAGTCTCCATCATCGGCATCATCCACGAGATTGGAACAACAAAAAACGGAAACCTTATTGCCAAAGTAGAAGACCCAACAGGAATAATTTCAGTCTTATTCTCTAAAAATAAAGGTGACCTTTTTACTTCAGCAAAAGATCTTATTTTAGATGAGGTTGTCGGTATTTCCGGAATGTGCCAAGGTGACATCATTTTTGCCGAAAACATTGTCTGGCCTGACCTTCCGATAACGACGGAATTAAAAAGAGGCCCAGAAGAAGAATATGTTATTTTTCTCTCCGACTTCCACGTTGGCTCAAAACTATTCTTGAAAGAAGAATTTAATAAATTTTTAGAATGGATCAACAGCCGTGCCGGAAATGAAAAACAGAGAGAAATTGCCTCTAAAGTAAAGTATATCATTATGTCCGGGGATGCTGTTGATGGTGTTGGTATTTACCCCGGGCAGGAAGATGAATTAGAATTAACCGACATTAAGGAGCAATATGCAGAATTTGCTCGCTTTCTTCGTCTGATTCCTCCAGAGAAGCAGATGATTCTCTGTCCAGGGAACCATGATGTTGTTCATCTAGCTGAGCCACAGCCAGTTTTTTATCGGGAGTTTTGCGAACCGCTATTTACTATCCCCAATCTGCAGCTAGTCAGCAATCCGGCTATTGTAAATATCGGAAAGAAAGAAAATTTTTCTGGGTTTGACATCTTGATGTATCATGGATATAGTTTTGATTATTACGTTGCTAATGTTGACTCCATCCGAAACGGCGGGGGGTATAACCGCGCTGATTTGATCATGAAATTTTTATTGAAGAGAAGACACCTTGCTCCTTCCTTTAAATCAACTCCTTATTTTCCAGGACACTCCGAAGATCCTCTCTTGATTAGAAAGATTCCCGACATTTTCGTTACTGGGCATATCCATTATTGTTCAGTTGCCGATTACAAGGGGGTAACCATGATTTCCGGCAGTTGTTGGCAGGAAAAAACAACATTTCAAGAAAAATTAGGACACTCACCACAACCGGCCCGAGTTCCTCTTGTGAATCTTAAGACACGACAAGTAAAAATCCTGCGATTTAATTAATACTAAAGAGTTGAAGCTGTTTTAAAAAAATAATCCACAAAATGATAACAAAAGACATCGCTTCTGAAAAAATGAAAGAGTACTTCTCTTCACTTAGCGAAGAAACGACGCGCTGCTACGATGCTGCTGAACTGGCAAGAAAAAAAGGTCTTGATCCAGAAAGTGAAGTAAACATTCCTCTGGCTAAAAATATGGCTGAACGGGTTGTTGGTCTTATCTCTGTTGTTGCCCCTCAGCTGGTTAAAACAAACCTTACCGAACGGATCGGCGAAATGGAAACAGAATACGGGATGTTGGATTGGCGAGTTGGATTTTGTATCGCCGTAGAAGTTGCCAAGGAAAAATTTTGTACATTTAAGGATAAGCTCGAGGCGATGGAAACGGGAATTCGAGTTGGTTTTGCCTATCTGACTCTAGGTATTGTCTCCGCTCCATTGGAAGGATTTGTAGGCCTAAAAATAAAAAAAAGAAGAGATGGAAAAGAATATTTCGCACTGCAATACGCCGGACCAATCAGAGGAGCAGGCGGAACTGCTGCTTCTACTTCAGTGATTCTCGCTGATTACGTTCGCGTAAAGATGGGATATGCCCCTTATGATCCTGATGAGTTGGAAATAAACCGCTATGCCTCGGAAGTTCATGATTATCATGAGCGGGTTACTAACTTGCAATACCACCCTTCGGATGATGAACTTAAATTTATGGTCAAGAATCTTCCCGTAGAGGTTGACGGTGATCCAACAGAAAAAAGAGAAGTTTCCAATTATAAAGACGTTCCTCGAATCGAAACAAATCTTATTCGTGGCGGTGTCGCCCTTGTCTTAGCTGAGGGATTATGTCAAAAAGCGCCAAAACTATGGAAACGACTTTCAAAATGGGGGAAGGAATTCGAATTGCAATGGGATTTTTTAGCTGAATTTCTAGCTCTGAAAGAAAAAATTCACGCCGAGCATCAAGCCACTCAAAAAAAGGAAAAGGTAGAAGAAAAAAAGAAGGTCAAAGCTAATACAACGTATATTATGGATCTCGTTGCCGGAAGGCCGATACTAACCCATCCTCTGAGAGAAGGAGGGTTTAGGATAAGATATGGAAGAGCACGAACCACCGGTTTTTCTGCAGCCGCATTACATCCTGCAACGATGGTAATTTTAAATAATTATATTGCTATCGGAACTCAACTAAAGGTCGAACGGCCCGGAAAAGCAGCTACAGTAGCTGTATGTGATTCTATCGAAGGCCCTATTGTTCTTTTAAACGATGGAGATTTTCTTCAGCTTAACTCAGAAGAGGAAGCAAAAAAAGTTTTTTCTGAAATAAAAGAAATAGTTTTTTTAGGCGACATTCTCTTCAATTATGGGGACTTCTCAGAAAACGGACAAAGTCTAGTCCCGCCGGGGTATTGTCCTGAGTGGTGGGCTTTAGAAGTTAAAAAAAGTTTAGAAATGAAGATAACAGAAGAAAAAGAAAAAAGTGGAGATAAAAGCGGAGAAAAAAAACAAAAAAAAGAATTCAGCGTAATTAAGCAGCTAGAAACTCTGCTGAAACCGATCTTAAACAATCCTTTGTCAGTTTTTCCTAGCGTTGAAGAAGCAATAAGGATAAGTCAAAAGTTAGACGTAGCGTTACATCCAGCATATTTGTTTTATTGGAAACTTATCTCTGCAGAACAGTTGGAACAATTATTATCCTGGTTAAAAGAAGGAAAGGTAAAAACAGAAGTAAACACGCAAGGAACTAAAGAAATAAATAAAATGGTTCTGCCGTTTAATGCTAAGGAACCAAACCATCTGATAGCAAAACGAGTTCTAGAATTACTGGGGGTAGAACACAAAGTAATAAACAAAGAAAGCGTCGTTATAGAAAAAGTTCAAGCCCAGGTACTAGCTCTATGTCTAAACATTAATTCTCAGGAAGAACTCAGATCAATCGATCTTTCTAAGCACTATGAGCATCCAGACATAAAAATGAAAAGCCAGAACGCAGAAAAAATAACCGCATTGGACGTACTGGCATTAATAAGTCAGATAAAATTAAAAGACAAAGCAGGAACATTTATCGGTGCAAGGATGGGCCGGCCTGAAAAAGCAAAGATGCGCGCTATGACCGGAAGTCCGCAGGTGATGTTTCCTGTAGGAGAAGAAGGAGACAGATTACGAAGCTTTCAAGCTACCGTAGAACATGGCAAGGTTCATAGTACATTTCCTCTTCGTTATTGTGAGAAATGTCAAAGAGGAACAATTTATCCGTTGTGCGAAGCCTGTTCTTCTTTGACGGTAAAGAGATTTAACTGTCGTTTTTGTGGAGATTTGGATAAGGAAACCTGTAGGCACGGCTCAGCAAATCCCTTTAAGGCTGTTGATCTTGATATAAAATATTATTTTGATCATGCCTTGCAATCAATTGGAGCTAAGACCTTTCCCGATTTGATTAAGGGCATCCGTGGAACATCAAACAAAGGCCATGTTGTTGAACATTTAGTTAAAGGAATTCTTCGCGCTAAACACTCTATCTATGTTAACAAAGACGGAACTACAAGATATGATTGTACAGAAATGCCGATAACTCATTTTAAGCCCAAGGAAATTAAAACGTCTGTTGAAAAACTTTGTAAATTAGGGTATGAAAAAGACATCTACGGTAAAGAATTAACGTTAGACAACCAGCTTTTAGAATTAAAACCGCAAGATGTTATTCTGCCTGGATTTAATTCGTTAGACGAGTCTTCTCCTAAGGTCTTAAGTCGTGTTGCCAATTTTATTGACGAGCTCCTCATCAAATTTTATGGACAGAATAGCTTTTACAACATCAAAAAAGAAGAAGATCTTGTCGGACATTTGGTGATTGGTTTAGCTCCGCACATTTCAGCAGGACTTATTGGAAGAATCATCGGATTTTCTGAAACGCAAGCTCTTATAACGAGTCCCATGTACCATGCCGGGATGCGTAGAGATTGTGATGGTGATGAAGCCTGTGTTATGCTTCTTATGGACGCATTATTAAATTTCTCGAGGCAATACCTTCCGGAACGGCGAGGAGCAAAAACGATGGATTCTCCTCTAGTTCTTACCGCCATCCTCTATCCTTCAGAAGTAGATGATCAAGTCCATGGTATTGACGTTGTCTGGAAATATCCGTTAGAATTTTATGAAGCAGCTTTAGAGATGAAAAAACCATGGGAGATCAAAGTTGACGGGAAAAAGATAGAGCAATTAGGCGATCGTTTAAACACTCCTCAACAATATGAAAACTTCGGATTTACCCATTCTGTTGAAGATTTTAATAAAGGGGTGCAATGTTCCGCATATAAACTCCTTCCTTCGATGGAAGAAAAGCTGATAGGCCAGATGGACATTGCTGAAAAAGTTCGTGCTGTCGATATGGATGATGTGGCAAAACTAGTCATCCAGAAACATCTCTTGAAAGACATCAAGGGGAATTTAAGGAAATTTTCCATGCAGCAATTCCGTTGTGTAGGATGCAATGCTAAATATAGACGCCCCCCGTTAAAAGGAAAATGTACTGCTTGTAATGGAAGGATAATCTTCACTATTTCTGAAGGCTCCGTAACAAAATATCTTGGCCATTCTCTCCTCTTAGCAGAGAGATACGACTTTTCTCCTTACCTAAAACAAACCCTTAATATCTTGAAGAGTAACATCGACAATGTTTTTGGGAAAGAAAAAGAAAAACAAGTTGGATTGGCAGAGTTTGTGGAGTAAAAAACAGATCATTTTTTGCTATGTTCCGGTTGTTTCTATGATCCGAAGCTCTACCCCATCACTGCAACTTGTGCATGCGGAACACTCTTTACATAAAGAATATGCTGTGCATCAACGTAACCTAATTCGATTCCTAAAGCGACAGAATGTTTTCCCGTTAGATGAAGATCTCGCGCTTCAGAGAACAATTTTGCAACATCTTCCTTACTGGCGTCTTTCCCCCGATAAAAATCCTTGGTCAAATCTAACTGCCTCTTACCTTCTGTAAAAATCTTTCCAACAATCTCTTTATCAGTAACGACAAGCAACATACCGTTGTGTCCTTCTTTTTTAGAAACAATAAACACCATTTTTTATTTCCAAATTAACTGTTAATACGTGGCGTTAATTTAAACTTTTAACTGGCTTCTTGACCCCGCAGGCCAAACACCTTAGATACGTAATGCCCTTTTCTTCTACTAATTTAGTATCAGGTTTGCTGCACTCAGAACAATAGACAAATTCACTGACATATTTCTTTATTTTTTTATTGATTTTTGCAGCAGAAACTTTTGTTCCTAAAATAACCCGGTCGCGGATAATCTTTCCTGGAGTAGCTAATTCTCTTAACAAGTATTTCAGTAAATGTTGCTCATCGCGGCTAAAGTCCTTAGCGATTTTTTTAAGATTAACTAGCACCGTTTTATTCCCTTCTAAGTGTCCTTTAATTTTCTCAATAACAAAACGTTCATTCCCGCTGGCTTGTTCAGGAAGCTCTGCCTGGGCTTTTTTTAGTAGGGTTTCATAATCTTCCATCTTTCTAGTATTCTTGTTGATCATTTATAAACTTTTACTCTTGTTTTATCCCTAGTAACCTCCTTCTTATTCCCCTTCATCTTTCTCTTATCTTTTTCAACAGTTCCTCTTTTTGATTACTTTGGCGCAATTCTAAGAAAGGATGTAGAAATATTTATATATCCTCTAAAAATAGTAAAACATATTACTCAGCTTAGTTCAGCAAAGAAACGAGTTAAAAAAGAGGTGTAAATAATGGCAGAATTACAGTTAGCAGAAGTTATTCTCGCAGTGATCATCGGTACGTTGGCTGCAATAGTGTATTCGTTGCGTGTTCTCATTTTGATGGAACGAAGAGTTGCTTCTATGGAAGAGAACATCGAGAAAATGACTAGAAAAATTGTCGCTGATGAAGAGACTATCAAGAATGTGATGGTCAAACGGAAGAGATAATCCTTTTTTTTAGTTTCCCTTTTTGCTTTTTTTAAATTCTTTTTTTAACTTTATCTTCTTCTTTAAGGTCTTCCTTTCAATAGTTTTCAATCTCTATCATCTCAGTATTTAATTATTTTAACATAGAAGCTCTTTATCTGTTTAGAACTAAGAATCGTTTTATTTCTCTAAGCTTCATCAATGTTCAACGTTTTTTAGTTTTTGGCCGTGGCAACTTTCCGGTTTTTCCTTTCTTTATATTTACTTTTTTATCTGCCTTTGGTTTAGCTTTCTTTGTCGGTCTTGGAGTTTTCTTTCCGCCTCCTTTTCCTGCATTCTCATTTCCTCGCAATTCCCCTTCAAGCTCGTGAATTTCTTTTTTAAGAGAAGCCATGATACTCTCTCCATTATCTTGAGAAACAAGTTCCCCGCATTCAGGACAATGGAATTCGATATCCATGGCTTGATCAAAATTCAACCTCACGCAGTTATTAGGGCAGACAAAAAATAACTCTTTTACTTCTTCCTCAAGCTGAGCCTTTAACTTAACTAAGCGTTCTCTTTTCTTTTTAAAATAGAGGTATTTAATACTCTCTGGAAGCAGAGTCCAATAATAGATATACCATCCTTTTAACTTGTCCTTTTTTCGATTAAAAGAAACAAGATTATGATTATAAAGAATATAAAGAAGTTTTCGAATGACTTTGATGTCTTTCTTCGTCTTATTCGCCAAATCAAACTCAGAGATATTATCGCGATTAGTCAGCTGACGGATTAAGGACAGTCCATCTTCTCCTAATAAGCTAACAAGAATTTCTTCAATCTTTTTTTGAGTGAGGCGCATTTTATAGTAGATAGAGAGTATCTATTCATGACAAGTGATGACGCTTTTAAATCTTTCGTTTTTACGGTATGTTGATAGTGGAAAGATAAATAAAGCTGCCTTTTCTGATTTCTATAATGATCAACCGTAAAGCTAAAGGGACAAAAGGAGAAAGGGAATTAGTCCAATTTTTTAATGAAAATAACTGGGCTTGTATCCGAGCAGCCGGAAGTGGAAGTTCTCGATATCCTTCTCCTGATCTTCTCGCTGCTAACGCAATACGGCGCCTGGCGATAGAATGCAAAGTTACCAAAGACCAAAAAAAATATTTTTCTAAAGATGAAATTGAACAGCTAAAATTTTTCTCGCAGCATTTTGGCGCAGAATCATGGATAGGGGTAAAATTTGCCGGCGAAGAATGGTATTTTATGATGATAGAGGATTTAGAAAGTACCGGCAGTTTATGGGCAGTTGATGTGAACCTAGCTAAACGAAGAGGATTAAAGAAAGAGGAGTTAGTGGGAAACGTAAATACGACGAATTCCTCGAACTCTACCTCTTAACTTTTATCTTACCAATATTCTTATATACCCATTTTTCTTTCTTCCATTTATGTCAGTTAAACGTAAACTCTTATATCTCATTATTTTTGTTGGAAGCCTAATGGCAGGATGCGCTGCTAAAGGCAAGATGAAAATAGAAAAATTAAACGAAACGTTTCCCAAAGATAAGCAAGCAGTAGTGGAAGTAGTGAAAGACGTGCAGAAACAAAAAGAATTAGCGGCTGACGCAGTCTTAATTCAAAAAGCATTGGATAATTAT
Organism: Candidatus Woesearchaeota archaeon; assembly: GCA_016181345.1. GTDB lineage: Archaea > Nanobdellota > Nanobdellia > Woesearchaeales > GW2011-AR9 > JACOZM01. The sequence goes on along the minus strand of JACOZM010000112.1, from coordinate 2,684 downwards.
AACCGAAAAAGCGAAATCTTTTGGAAAGGTGGAGAGGGCAATGTAACTCTGGCAACAACAGGTTGGGGCTGTCCGGGAAAGTTAGGTGGACTTAGAAATTTTTTAAATCCGGATACTCGAAATAGGATGGCGTTTTTCCCCTTTGCAATGGAAGAGTACTTACATGCCGAAAAAATTCTTTTAGAGTTGATAGATCAGCTCGACAGGGAAGGATTTTCAGCAAAGGCTAAAGAATTACGCAAGTTGATTGGAAATGAGAGGGATAAAGAATTATCCTTTGTTCACGCCGTCCGGACAAACATGCTAGTTCAAATCAAAAGGCAAGGTGAAATGACTCCTGAAAATTTTTCTGCAGTTTACAAATTAAACAAGCACCTTATCGAACTTCTGTTTAAATATGGGCACATAACAACCAAGCAAAAAAATGAAGCACTGGCTGAAGAATTAGCTTCTTATCACCATTTTGGTTCGGAAGGAAGCTTTGAGGGGTTATCTTTTGAAGAATGCATACAATCCTGCGATTTCACTATTCCCCTTCTCTATCCTTAAACATCAATTCTCATAAAATCTTCGGCAACAATAGAATTGTCAAAGTGATCTCTTGCTTCAGAAACGATGTCCGTCGTGCTTTTATATCGCGGGCTGATATGAGTGATGATAAGTTTCTTCACATTATTTTCTGAAGCGATTAATGCTGCTTGCTTAACCGTAAGGTGCATGGCTTTTTCTGTCTTGGCTTTAATATCGTCTAAATGTGTTCCTTCTGAAATCAATAGATCCGCATCTTTAGCTAGCCTATTCGCTCCTTCGCACGGCATCGTGTCTCCAAAAACAGTGATTTTTTTTCCAGAAACCGGATACGTTAAATCTGAGGAGAGTATCTTCTTCCCTTTATAGACAATATCCTCGCCGTCTTGCAATCGTCCTAACAACGGCCCATCAATTCCCAATACTTTTGCTTTCGGTACATTAATTCTTAATCTCGTCTTCTCGATAAAACTATAGCCTACGCAAGGCGTAGAATGCTTTAACGGAGCGCAAATGACCTTAAACGTTTCCGTTTCAAACGCCACTCCATCAGTAACTTCATGAACTTCATGCTCAACGATTCCTTTAGCCGCAAATGATTGAAACATATGTTCAAAATATCTCTTACTTCCTTTAGGACCGTAAATTTTTAATTTTTTTGAAAATTGATCTGCACCCATCGCGCTTAACAATCCTGGAATACCAAAAACATGGTCTCCATGCCAGTGGCTGATGCATAATCTAGTTATTTTGGCTGGCTTGATTCCGGCAAAGCGCATCTGCCTCTGTGTTCCTTCTCCGCAATCAAAAAGAATATTCTCTCCTTTAAAAGAAAGCAGAACTCCAGAATGGTTTCTTTCCTTCGTTGGCTGCATACACGAAGTTCCTAAGAATGTTATTTCTACCATCAGTCTTTATTCTCTCCTTCTCTATCTTTCTCTATAAAACTCCCTCTAACTCCAGTAAGCTGGCTATTTTTGGAGTATAGTCTCGGGCATTTTTTCTGTCAACTAAGATCGCCTTCATCCCTGCTTCTTGTGCTGCTAAGATATCGCTCTGCATACTATCTCCAACCATCACGCATTCTTCGACGCTTAATCCTAATTCTTGTACTACACGCAAAAAGAATTCCCGATCTGTCTTAATTATCCCCTCTTGATAGGATAAGAAAACCTTATCAAAATAACTGCCTAATTTAAATTTCTCTACTACTTTTTCGACGTACGATTTATTAGTATTCGCAACAAGGACGAGAGCGTATTTCTCTTTCAATTGTTTCAAGGCATCTTCAACTTCGGGATAACGCTCAGCCAGCATCCATGATTTGTTCCACATTCCGATAAGATCATCCATTTCTCGTCGAGTTATTTTAATATTTAACTCTTCTCCCAAGGCTAGAAAAGTATCTTGAAGATCATTAAACGGCCTAAGCATCATAGCTTTCTCAAACCGGATTACAAACTCTGGAAATGGCATTCTAATCCTAAGAATATTCCGTACTTGTTTGATCGGACTATAAACTCCTTGTTCTGCCAACGTCCCCCAAAAATCGAATAAGATTGCTTTTATCATAGTTTTCTCCGTTTTAAATATTTTATCTGTTTTGAATATTTTATGCGAGTAGTATTAAGGCGTATCTTCCCCCTAGATATTTTCAATAAGGGGGTTTTATTTATACTTTACGTTAAATTAATCCTCTTTCATGAAAACAGGATATAGCGCCAGGGAAAGAAGAGGCCTTATATCCAAGATGCTGAAACTCGGGGATTTTTCTTTCTAGCCCTCCATTTTCATATCCTTTCCACCATTCAGATGGCATCCAAGCTTTTTCCCTTAGTACATATTTTAAATGGAGTAAAGCCAATTGCGTTAAAGGAAAAATAGCTTCAGGATGGACAGTACTCAACGGCCTAAGATCAGACAGTTCTCTTCTACTTAAAGAGAAATCCTTCCGATGTATTGTTGCTAAATAAACTAGACAATGATATGTTCTTCCACTGACGTCATCGTTCATTCCCCCTAGCTAAATAATATTCGTGATGTCTCCTTCGGCAAAATCTTCCGGATATCGCCGATCACTGAAAGCCTCTTCACAAAATTCTCTTACTGCCGTCTCTGCAGGCCATTCTAAACCATATTCTTGAGCTAAACGATCT
>JACOZM010000111.1 GCA_016181345.1 Candidatus Woesearchaeota archaeon | reverse complement strand
TGCGTGATGATCTCTGTAGGGGCTTTTTTTTCTAACTTTCTTTTTATCTTTTTTTTAATAAGAGAGATTTCGAAGAATATCTCTCGGACGTACGTTCGCATAGCGTAACTTGCTTTTCAATAAGAGGGATTTCGCAAAATTCTTCTTAACAATTTTTAAGAATCAGAGAAATAGTAATAGAACATCAACACCTTCTTTCCTCTCTTTGTTGGATTAATCTCCTTGACGCTTCCAATACTCTTTCATAATTAGTATGATTATTTGCAATAATTAATCCATCCTTATGTTCAAGTCCATCTTCTCGCCTGGCTAAACTAACATCATTTCCTAAAGCAGTTTTTAGAATACCTCCTGCTTCTTCAATGATCAGCGGATGAACACCTAAATCCCAAGGATTTAATGCAATTCCAGGAGGTTGATAACCAATCGTAACAATTTCTCTCTCTCCTGCATCATTTACTCTTTTCTCTCCTTTAGCTACTTCTAAATATTTGGCTGATCCTCCCATACGAATATGGACGAGAGGCTGTAAGTCCTCAACTAATTCTTCTAATTGCTCCTGTCCTCGTGATCTACTGCTGATCAGCCGAAGTTCATCTCCTTCAGCAACCCTAATCCTAGTACTTTCATCATTAAGATAAGCACCATGCCCTTCTACTGCCCAGATCATTTCATTTCTTTCAGGCTTATATGATAACGCGACAACTGTCCTAAATCCTTGCAGTGCAAAGAGCAATACTGCATAATCAGCGCTAGTTCCTTTAATATAACCTCGGGTATAATCAAGCCCATCTGCTCCTAAACAAAGCCTTCCTTCTGCTCGGTCATCTTGTAATGTTTCTTCTTCAAGTATACCCACTTCTGGAAAATAGGTCTTAAAATGATTTAGAACAAGCTTGGATGCAAGAAGATCTTGATCACAGCGTGTAGTTCCATCCAGTTTAGTGGTCACTCCCGTTGCTTTTCCATAAAATGGCTTTAGCTCTCGTCCTACTTCTCTAGCTAAAGCTTTAAAGTGCCGTAAGATATTTTCTGAAGAGGTATCGGTCATAACTGTAGTAACTCCTTAGTACTCTATAAATCTTTCTTCCTTTTTTTATTATATAACCACTATGATCTCTTAGCAACAATAGCTTCCAAAAAACACAAATATTAATATTCTACATCATTCCCAAAAAATCATGCTTAAGAAGATTGGTCAGGTGTTAAAAGAAAAGCTCAATAGCTTTCATATTGCTGATGGTATCATTTTCAATAATCAAGTTATGAAATTAGAGAAAGATAATTTTAAAGAAATTTCTAAAGATAACGGCAGTTTAATCAGCAATAAAAAGATAACTTTTATTGATGGGGGCCAGGCAGAAATTCTTTCTGGCGGAAACTTTTGTCTTAGCTTTATTCGAGTTTGTGGAATAACCTCTATTGGAAATAAAAAATCGACTATATGTAAAAAAGAATTTTATGTTTTAACTACAGCGAGATATTTAGATAACAAACTAATAGAACAAGAGCATAAACGAGATGATAGGGCAGACGATAATATTCCCTCGGAAAATATCTTTTCAGGAGAGATTTATTATGAAAGTAAACTGTTTGGTGATTATTTGATTGATGAGGAAGATCTTTTTATCTCTTCCCAAGATTCTACACTTCGCTCTGGCCAAGAAAGAGCAGAAATAAGTAAAGTGGCTGCAATGGCTCGTCGATTTGCAGAACTATCTTTAGCGGATTATATATTAAATTCTCCTTCTTTAGAACTTAATAATTTAGACCTTAATACAAATGAATCTAATACTATCATCTTTGATGGGACATTAGAAAAAACATTCAAGAATGAAGATAAATATTTGGAAAAACTCCCCAAATCTGTTGCCGGACTGGCTAAATCTTCTTCATTATTTACTACGTTAGGCAATAGTGCAGTGGTTTTGTTGAACAAACTAGGTCCCTCAGCTGCATGGCAGTATTTGATAAACAAAAAAACCAGTTTTGTTAAACTACATCCAGAGTCTAAACACGTCTTTCGATTTGAAGGAAATACGGAGGTATTACCATTATTAGTGCACAATAGTTCTGATCCAACTTTTCTTGGTTATCCTTATGGGTTAATCCTTGTTGATAAACTAGCTCGAGTCAGTCGTGAAGAACAAAAATCTCTAAAATTAAAGTTCGTCTTAGACAAAAATAATCAAGACATCGTCGAATACCTAAATACAAGCAATGCCCACGATATTTTGGACAATTTAGGATAAATAGAATAATAGTCTTAGGTAGAATCTGGGGATTATCCGGGGTTATTTATGGCTATCTAAGACTATCTAGTATTATCTAATATAAAAGTACAATTTTCTTTCCTTTGAATGCAAGATTATGGGAGATAAAAACAACACGAAAATTTCCCTGCAAGATTCGATCGGGCTTTAAGGCTTTTGCTGCTGCCGTAATATTCTTTTCTATCTTTTCAGTGAAGGTTGTAAAATGTCCATACGTAGCTATTCCTGTTCTATACCCTGCATGTTTAAATGAAGAATTTACTAACTCGGTACAAAAGAAGCTTTCTTTGGTTTTTGTAAATTCAAAGTTATAGGGCTTGCCGATTTGTTGTTTTGCAAATTTTATTGCTTTTCGAATTATTTTCCGTTTATGTCGAGTATGCTGTACTAAGCGTAAAATTGCCATAGTATCATAGGTTGTAAAGAAATGGTACAACGATGCTATTCCAACCCCATCAGCTACGGCGTGAATAAATCGCTTATGCCCGATATATATGGCTGCATGGGTAAACACTCCTTGGATCAGCAAAGAAGAGGTTTCCCGCATATTGCCTAATAATACAATATCCCCTTTTCGTAATTTAAACCGCGCCTTAAACAAATCCTTTCTACTGAGTAAATTTTTTCGGGGATGATAGATGATCCCCGTCAGAAAATAGACGATATTGGCTAATACTTTCTTATAGATGGGATAATCTTTAGGAAAATTTGTTAGGATATGGTACTTTTGAAAGATGTTAAACATGTTTCCTCTTTTTATTGGTTTATGTAAAAAATAAACTAAATCTATTCCAAGTTTATCCTTGGTTTACTCTTAGTTTATTCTAATTATTTAATCTTCATTTTTCTGGGATATTTATATTTTACTTACGTAAACTTTATAATAGCTTCCTCTCCTGTTCCTATATCTATTGTTAATAAACATCTATTTAACATCAATCTAAGATAAATTAACATTAATTTAACATAAATGAGGTGGAATGATATGAGAACTATTTGTATAATGAACCATAAAGGTGGAGTAGGAAAAACTACTTCTGCAGTGAATTTAGCTGCAGGATTATCAAGAAAAGACAAGAAAGTACTTTTGATTGATTTAGATTCCCAGAGTAATGTTGGAGTTTCTTTGCGGATTAACTCAGAATATACATTGTATGATGCTTTGACGGGGAAAATACCGGTTGAAAACTGCATTATGAACTTAGCGAAGAATTTCGATGTCATTATCTCTAAAGAAAATTTGACTAAAGCTGAGTTTTATCTCTCTCAACAGCAGAATGCTAACTTGATTTTAAAGAAGATGTTGGAGCGGGTTTCTGGCTATGATTTTATGCTGATTGACTGCCCTCCTTCGCTGGGAATATTAAACCAAAATGTCCTGGCCTTCTGTAAAGAAGTCTTTATTCCTACCTCAACGGATTATTTGGGTTATGATGCTTTGATGAAAATGGAAAAAGTAGTTGAAGAGATCAATAAAAACTATCGGCATGATTTAAGGATAACAAAAGTTATTCCTACTCTTTTTGACCGACGAAATAAAGTATGTAAACAAACTCTAGAAGACATGAAAAGTCATTTCAACGGCGCTGTTTCTGTTCCTATTAGAACAAACTCAAAAGTCCGTGAAGCGCCAAAATATGGGAAATCGATCTTCAACCACGCTAAATCCAGCTCAGGAGCAGATGACTATCAGCAATTAGTCAATGAAGTCTTAGAAATGGGCTCATTGCGAGTGACGGAAGAAATCGTGAATTAATAAGTTCCTACTTTTTTCTTTTACTTTTTCTTCTCCTATTTTTTGATCAAGTCTTTTCTTAGAAAGATTTAAAATAGTTGTTAATTCTGATCTTTTTATGGTTTTTAAAGGCCTTTATGAAGGGCTCCAAGGAATTGACGGAAGAGTTTTACAATGGCATCGAAAATACGCTGAGCGCTGGGAAGCGCGCGGTCATGGGCGTTATGGGCTACCTTTATTTGTAACATTTTTTAATTCGAGCAGTGCTTTTGGTTTAGAGATTTGTGATGACATTATTAACTGGCTTGGATTTTTATTAACAACAAAAGAGCCAGATGAAGATCCTTTCTTTCAGCAACGAAGAGATAATAGATCACTTCCATCATTATTAGAAGAGGGTGTAGTAGCTACTGGGGTGATAATGACTACTCCTGCAAGATATCTCATTAAGGCTCTCGCCGAGATTGAAGGTTGCAAAACACCAGTTACTGATCAGAGAGTAGAGCATGACCCCATAACTCATAATTTCTATCTTAGTGCCATGCTCTCCGTTAACCGTCATTTACGTTTGCCTCTACTTATTGCCGGATTTGGTTTTCTAGCTAAAGGGATATATGATGCAGGATATTCTTTTATGACAAATGATCCTGAGGGATATATCTCTGCTCAGTTTCATATGGAAACAGCTCTTCCTTTTCTTCAAACCGCTAGCTCCATGTACTGGAAAGATGGCGATGATCCAAGAGTATCTACAAAATATCGTACTTTATCAGAGTTAGCTGAAGAGGTAATAGATAAAGTAAAAGGAAAATTAACCGTTAAACTTCCTCAACCTATTCCTATTGAAACAAGAAGCTTAGATGATTACTTAACCTATTGATGGCTAATTATTTTTACACTTCGGCTTCTTTAGCCACGGCTAATTCAGCTTCTTGAGTTTTAACTGCTTCTGCTTGCTCATAAACTCTGAAAAACTCTTCTTCAAACAACCGTGCAATGTCCTTATCCTTAATGATCAAAACATTCTCATCATTTTTATTATCCCCACCAGAAGTAGGATTGAATGAGCCAGTAATAACTACCTCGGAATCGATGATAAATACCTTATGATGCATGTTTGCTGGATTTTTATCCTTAACAACAGCAACTCCATTTTGCTTCAGCTGGTTAAACACGGAGTATTTGCTTACTTGCCGTGCTTCCATCACTCCTGAAACTGAAATATTTTCTAAGTTTTTCATCAATAAAACATTTGCTATTTTTTCGTTGGTAAAAGAAAAAGTCATAAAATGGATTGACTGCCGTGCTTTTTCTAATTCTTTTTTTACTTTTTCTGCGCAATCATCTTCGGGGCAGAAGAATACGTTTATCTCTGTCTGATTAAAGATAATAAACGGATGTTCAACCTTGCTTCCTTTTTTAAACGTTCCATTCCACATCTCCTGGAATTCATCCTCATAATTTCTCGCTAATGATCCAGATTCGATGAGCAGGAGATTATTATTGTTTTTAAATGCGCAATTAAAGGTGGGATTCATTGATCCTGTAGAAATCTTCTTCCCATCAACGATACAAAATTTATTATGCATTAACCCGTAAGAGTCCGTCTTGACAAAACTATGGTTAAATTCGTAAAGATAATCATTGTCGGTGACGATCTGAACTTCAACTTGGTGAGTGCCATTAAGCCCGTTAGCTTTCTCCAGTAATTTCTGCCGGACATCAGGAAGATCAATCTCAAACATCGCGCAATGGATTGATTCCTGTGCCGAATCTAAAAAATTTACAAGAGCAGAATTACATCTCTCTCCTGGACAAAAATAAATTTGGATACTTCCAGAATCTTGGATAAATCCTGCTGTTGAAACATCACTGCTTTCTTTACTAAAATTATCCTGTAAAAATTCTGTTACATCATCTCCTAAAAAGGTATATGAGCCCACGCTCAGCAAAGCGACAGTTATTGCATACAAATACTTTTTCATAAAATAAGTAATCTCAAGAAGATTATAAATATTTTTGTTTCTTGTACGTATTTAGTTCTATTAAATAGTGGCTTGGTCAAGAAGGAAAATTCATTAAGAGTCTTGTCAAACAAGCCTAGTTGCGAGACTTTGTGCTTAAACATTTACCTATCAAGCAACTTCTTACATGAAGTCTCGCTGAATTTTCCGACCCGCCACTATTTTTCCTTATCGAACTAAATACATACTGTTTCACTTTCTGATCTCTCGTTCGGATCTCACTCCTAAATATTAACTACTATTAGGAAGTAATTTTAGAAAATTTTATAAACAATTTAAGGAAAAAGGCTCTATGGAAGAAAGACTTCATTATGATCCTTGGTTGATGGCCAGATTAACTCCCGGTCATGCTACGATGGACGGTCTAGTCATCAATCCGGAATTTAAAAAGTGGGAAGAGCATATACGGGAAACTATAAGGGATAGACAGAGATCATATGGTGGAAGATATGAGCGTAGTAGTGATCAGAGACTATTAAGGGGATGTCAAGAACATGTTGAACGATATTCTTCACCTCTTACAGCTGATACTGCTGTTCTTCTAGTCCATCCTTTTTATCTTCATCTATCACATATGGGGAAGCTTCGGTCAAGAAGAGTAAGGTCTGACGCAAATAATTATTTGAATAGGTTGTTTCATCTTTTATCTCATCGGCCTTCTCGGGAAAAAGCTGGAATTGTTGTTATGGAAACCTTGCATCATTATACTTCTGTAACTAGTCTATTACTAGAACAGAAACTTGTTGACGGGGTGGTATTTACCCTTCATGACGATGGACTCCCATTGAACCGGGAAGATTTTCTTCCATTTTTAAACAAAAGATTATTCTTTGGCGGTGGATATAATGGGTCTTGTTTCACTAATTCTTTAGGATATGCTATCAATGAAGTTCATGATGAGGACGATATCTACGTCATCTCTAATCTTGTCCTCAACTCGCCTTTACATCACGTAGATCGGCTGCATCCTAGACAGATCATAGAAGGTGGATCTATGGTCGAACCGAAACAGGATATGATTTTCCCTCAAAATAAGATGGTTACATTAGATCGAGCTTTAGAAATGATGGAGAATGGTGAATCTAGGGAATAGAGAATTTAACACTTAAAGTACAAATATTAAACTCTTCTGGAGCCAATGTATAAGAAATAAAGAATAGCAATGACCTAATCTAGATCAAAGAATCATTTAAATCTACAGTGATTTCAATCTATGGGTAATTTTGATTTACAGCATATTTAAACCAATAACTCTTTAAAATTAACAAGAAACAGCTTACTTTCTCTTCTTTAACTTTCTTTTCTTCGCTAACTTCATCAGCTTTTGAACTTTAGAACTTTTTGTTTTACCGCTTGGTTTCCTTCCATTATGCACTTTCTTACGGCTCTTTGACTTCCCTTTTAACTTCTTAACCACTTTTTTCTTTCTTTTAACCATCTTCTTACTCCATAATTATAACTCTTTAAACTATGTCATCATAATGGCTGACAACTGGACTCGGTGAAAAAGTGCCACAAGCACAACCAAACTAACTTTATCTATCGACTTGCTTTTGGTGGTTATCTTCTTCGCGCCATAGGAAGCTTATCAAATGCAGATTGTTTATGGTGAGTTATAGTCCAGACACCATATTGATAGTAGACAATTGACAGAGGCTAGTATGGTCACACTCTTTTCAGAGCAACCGAATTATCTTATCAGCCATAAATAGAATTCTTCTGTTTAATATAAACTTTTGTAACTCCGGAGGATAGTAACTTAACTGGATTATTCTTTGAAGTCTTTATTTTTCTGGTTCCTTTTATTACAAAAATACGTTCAAAATATGAAAAAAAAAATAAAAAAAAATAAATAAAAGAATTATCTCTTCAGACCTCGTCCCCTCTTTCCAGCTGAAGTTTGTCCATGGAATGTTCTTCTCCAGTTCTTTTTCTTGCAGATCCAGTTTATTTTTGGGTCAGCTTTAATGACTGGGTGAGAAGGATCAACTAAGATTACTTCGAACCAATAATGCTTTCCATCTCTTGCAACCCAATATGAGTTTAGGACAGCCATATTTACAAACTTTTTTTGCGCCCGGTCTTCAGCGATGGATTGATAATTTTTTGATAGGTTTAATCGTGTTCCAAATCGTTTTGGTCGTCTTCCTCCTTTAATCTGAGGACGGGTATGACCTCCTCGAAGAACTCGTTGCCGAACAACAACATAACCCTGCTTAGCCTTATATCCTAATGACCTTGCTCGGTCAATTCTTGTTGGCCTATCTAATTTTACCGTAGAATCTTCTGTTCTCCAAGCAATTAATCGTTCACGCCATAGTTCAGGCATGCTTGTTTGCGGTTTTTTCCACATTTCCCGCACATGTTTGTATAATCCCATAGTTTAGCCTCCATATACTTGCTTCAGAACGATGAAGCCATTTTTTTAATCTATGCACTAATTTCTGTAAGGATTCAGGTAAGCTACTACCTACATTTCCTTATCTTTAGCTCATTTTGAACCATATTTAAAAATGTTTCTTAGAAATGATCTCTAACTCACTAATTCTAGTAGTCGTCTCTAGTCACTTCAAATCTCTTTAATCATATTTAATCTTTTCACATTTATTCTAACTCTCTCCAATCTATCAAAATTCTTTCTATTCGCCCGCTCTTCCATTTCTTTCTAACTTTCTCCGATCCTATTCAGGAAGGTTTTATATATCTCTAAAATTTACTTCCTTTATGGCTAAGGTAGGTGATAGTAATAATATTAAGAAGACTAATTTAAACTTAAAAGGTGCTTCACAATATCATCATTTTATCTCTCACGATTATGGTTTGGGCAATCGTGGAGATATCGGATCAAGAGTAAGAAACCATCCGGTCATCTCACAAAAAAGGACTTTCGGCCAGAGATCTGCTGATAAATTGGCTCAATTGGCAGGAAGCTGGGCGTTTATTTTTATTTTCTTGTGCACTATGGTCATCTGGATGGCAGTTAATGCATTTTTTTTAGCTTCAAAAGCGTTTGATCCCTATCCGTTTATTCTTCTAAACTTGGCCTTATCCTGTTTGGCTGCTCTTCAAGCACCGGTTATCTTAATGTCTCAGAATAGACAGGCAGAACGAGATAGAAATTTTGCTCGCTATGATCATTATGTTAATTTTAAGGCTGAACGAGAGATTCAGGATATGCAGAAGGATCTAGATGAGATTAAGGAATTAATCAGGAAAAAATGGTCTTGATCTCAATTCTTATTAAGAGAATTTAATCGAATAATTTATAAGTAATTTAAGTCTTATCTCATAGATGGAAAATGGTCTGCTCTTGTTTTTATTGGTAATAGGGAATTTGACATTATATTGGGTTCTCTATGGACAAAAAAAATTTCAACGCCAGCTTGAGCCTTCAGAGCATCAAGAAGAAAAAATAAGCATAAATAAAAAAAACTGATAGTTCACTTATAGTTTATTTAGATCAATAAAAGTTATAAAAGAGCATCAACTACAGAAAGATAAAAGATCATCAATTATAAAATCACAAAAGAGGATAAGGAGATGTCTGAAAAATTCCTGGTTATTGACCATTTAAAGATAAGTTATACTGGACTATTTAATGCTGCTGAGCTCTATAATCTGATTTCTTCGTGGTTCTTTGGTAAAGGCTGGGATTGGCACGAGAAAGTAAATATGGAACGGATTACTCCTGATGGGAAACAGATTCACCAAATATTTTGGCCGTGGAAGAGCGTTAGTAATTTCTATAAGATCATTATGCATATTCGTGTGAACATGATTGATGTCAAAGATGTTGAAGTAGAAAAAGACGGGAAAAAAATAAGGGTAAATCAAGGTGAAGTGCATATTACCATTGATGGTTATGTCTTAGCTGATAGGAACGATTATTGGACGGATAAGCCCTTTACTTGGTGGTTTACGGTCATGGCCCAGAAATATTTTTTTAAGAGCCATTATCAAAAGATAGAGACGTGGATTAAAGGAGATGTAGAAGACTTGAACAGTCGAATTAAACGGTATCTGAACATGTTTAGATACAGTTATCAAGCGTAGTCCTACAAGATTAATAATTATAACAACTAAGGTGTTGAATTAAAATGATGTTGGAAGTGAACGCAGAACGATATTTAGTTATCAATAATCGGCAGATTGAGCATGAAGGTATTTTTATCGGGCAGGAGTTATTTCATGAGATCAATCATGCGTTAGAGCATCGCGGCTATGAGATTTTTGAAAAGAAATCAGAAGACAGGGTTACAGAAGAAGGTATGGATGTCTATGTTGAGCTTCGTCCGTATAAAGAAAAAACAGCTTACGTATCCTTGATGATCAAAGTAAAAATATCTTTTAAGAATATGACCAATATCGTCAAAGAAATAAACGGCTTGCCCAAAAATTATCAGCAGGGTAGTGTTTTAGTAGTCTTGGATGGGTGGTTCTTTACCGAGTGGGAGCAGCGATGGGGAATGAAGCCGGTTGTTTGGTTCTTAAAATCAGTCATCAATAAGCTCGTCTACATTTTTCCGCAGGAAGAATCGTATCGTAATGAATTAGTGGAAGACGCTGCTTACCTCACGAATAGGATAAAAAAGTTATTCAGAAGCTATCGCGAGCCCGAAACAGCTCTGCCTCATGAAGAAGATGTCCGGGTGTCAGTCGAAGAAGAGATTAAAAAAGGAAGTGAAAAAGGCTTTGACGAAGACGCCGTGTATCTTGACATCAAAAAGAATAAGCCATAATATTCATTATCTTTTTAATTTACTGTATTTCCCCTAAACTATTTTTCCCCATAACCCTAGATGATTTACTTTAATTACTTTCACTTTAACCACATCTCCCAATTTAAAATCGCCATGAACTATAATTGGTTTGTAACTTTCATTTCGACCGATCCATCTTACTCCTGAAAATCGGCTTACATTATCCTTTTCTTCTTCTGTTTTTCCTAGAACTTGCTTTTCCAAAAATGGTCGTTCAAAACGCATTTTTTCTTCAAGTCTTTTTTCCGGAGCTATCTTCAATGAAGCTTGAATTTTTTCAGAGTTTTTTTCACGTTCCTTAACACTTACTTTTTCTTCTTCTTTAGCTATCTCCTTTGATTTTTCACTCTCTATTTTCTTACTTTCATCGATAACCTGTATTGCCTCTTCTTCTTTTTCTTGTAGTTTTTCCGTTTTTTTCTCTTCTCTTTTTTCTACCTTCTCATCAATTAGAATATCTCCCTTCCAATCTAGCCATCGTTCATTATGAAGTTTAGAAATATTTTCAAAGATATCATTTAATACTTTCAATCGGTGGGCGATCTCATCCTTTGGCAGCATTTTTAGTTTCGCTGCTGGGGTCTTGCTTCTTGGCCAAAACCGTGAGATGTTAGCTAAGGCTGGATTTACTTTTCTAAATAGGGTTAAGGTCTCCCAATAATCTTCTTCCTTTTCTGTGGGATAGCCAACAATAACATCAGTGACAAGATGGACTTCAGGAACAATTCTTTTCACTTCAGAGATCATTTCTCCATATTCTTGATGAGTATATTCTCGCTTCATATCTTTTAAAACTTTGTTGCTGCCGCTCTGAAGAGGGGCATGAAGATATTTAAACATCCTTTTCTCATTCAGCAGCGGAAAAAATTCATCTTTAATTTTTTTTAAGTTAGCCGGATTTCCCATTCCTACCCGGACCATAAACTGTCCAGGAAGTTTCATCAATTCTTTGAGGAGGCTGGGCAAACTTGTATCAATATCAAACCCATAACAAAAACAATCCTGGCTCGTTAACCAGATCTCTTTTACTCCTTGTGATACTGCCATAGCTGCTACTTTGACAATATCTTCGATTGGATAAGATCTAAGGTCGCTTCGCGCTTCTTTAACTTTACAAAAAGCGCATTCGCTGACACATCCCCGAGAGATCGGAATAATTTCAATCACAGGATTTTTTCGTATTTTTGGCAAGTCTAATGGGGGCATCTCACCAGTTTCTAAGGCCTTAACTACGTTATCATTGATCGCTTCTTCAACAATCTCTACAATTCGATGTAAGCTTCTTGTTCCAACTAAGGAATATTTCTTTAA
>JACOZM010000041.1 GCA_016181345.1 Candidatus Woesearchaeota archaeon | reverse complement strand
AATTTTTATTTGAATTAATTTTCCTTAATGTTTTTATTTGAAGAATTTTATTATTCTTAAAATTGTATACTGCTAAAAGTAAAAAACTAGCTTCAATCCAAAAAAAATCAAAAAATGATGAAGCAGTTAAGTTTTTAAACCCTAAAGATATATCAACTACAAAGAGGTGATATTATGTGTAAGTGCCATTCGATACATAAGCTAGTAGTCGGTTTCTTGTTGTTGGTAAACGCTTTTGTTTGGCCTCAGTGGTTAGGAGTTGACGGCTGGGTAAAGTTTGTAGCTGTCTTACTGGTAGTAGGAGGATTTTTGCATCTTGTCTTACCTGCATGCAAAGATTGCCAGACTGTCTGCAGTACTGAAAAACCAATGCCAGGCAAAAAAGGAAAGAAATAATTTTTTGTTTTTTTTATTTTTTATTAGATATCATTACTAGTATCGTTTTGATAATTCTGAAGGAAGAATCTCGATGTTCAGTAAATCCTAAATAATTTTATAAACGAAGATAGTTTTTCTGGGATTAGTAAATAATGCCAGTGTGGCACAATCCGGTAATGCGGTGGAAATGAGCTAAAAACTCATTGCCGAATCTCGAAATAAGATACAGGATAACCACTCCCTCTGGGATTCTCGGTTCAAATCCGAGCACTGGCGTATTTTATCTTTCTGAGGGTTGATACTTGCTGATAAGCAAGTCACGAACACAGTGACTTGAAGGGCAGACTGCCCTTATGTGAGGAGCGAGCACTGGCGTATTTTCCTATAATACCTATTATTTGTTCACATACATATTTCCGTCTGATTTTTTGCTTTTTTTCCAGTTTTAACAAATGTTCATATCTATCCTCTAGACACAAAAATAATTTAAATTAAACTCCTCCACGCATTATTATGACTTCATATCACGGATTAGTACTACGAGTTTTAATGAATCCTGGACGAAAACCAAGTCTATTAGAAAGACAAGTTTTACTGGATACAAGAGCTACAGAAGCAGCCGGTTTTCAAGTGCCTAAGAAAGTACAGCGAACTGTTTTAACTTATACACCACGAGATGATATTGCGTCTAAAATTAGAGCCATTTCCACTGATCAAGAACTTGAAGCTTTATATCAGGCAGGAATATTAAGCGCAGAAAGTGTTATTGCCGGAGCAAAGAACGCGCCTCCTCTTCATGGGATAAGCCTGCGTTTATTCTGTTATCAATTCCAGCGCCAAGCACAAAGAACTTGCCGAACAATAATAGCCCATACTCTCACTGACGGAAATATCACCACAGTTCTTCCTTCAGGAACTGAACTCGGCGGAATGCCTTTTCGAACGATAGACCTTTTACAGCGAAATTCCTATAAGGATTGGAAAAGTCCAGAAGATATAGTAAAGTCAAGTGCAAAAGAAACATATTTTGTAGCTCGATTAGAAGCACCAGATACAACCTATCAAAGCGAAGTAAGGCTCAGGTTAGAGTTATCTAACAATGGTTATCAACTCACCGGCCAACCTTTTTACGATTCTGGAGAAGACGGCTTCCTCAGTATTTTTGATCCTGACATTCAAGAAACAGATGTTCTGGATCATACCTCCTTGCACGATGAACAACGCCTTCCAGCACTCGCCGCTCTTTTAGCTTCTGCTGAACATATGGGAAGCAAGTTAGAGATCGGACCTCAAGGAACATTGGATTCGATGAGCCCTAACAGCCGCAACCGAGCACGCTATTTGATCCAAGTCGTTCATCATGATGATTATCAGTTTAACGTCAATATCAGGATGGGAGACGATATCAATGGAAAGTCCTTCTGTGCTTTAACTCAATTTCAGGTAAATACTGAAGGCAGAACAGTCAATACTCCGCCTTTTCCTAAGCCATAAAACTATCGGCTAATATGAAACCCTCAGTATTTTGCAAGTGAGAAGTAATGTGCTTCGTTAGACAAGCCTACAATGCGGTTCATTCTGCTTCAAAAAATAATTACTGAACCGATTCGAACGGGAGGGTTTCATAAAAGCCAAAACTATCAAAAACTTTATAACTCCTTTCAGAACTACTTTATAATGGCTACTAGAAAGCAGAGAAGAGCAAGAACTTATTTTGGTGGAGTAACATCACACCAGAAACCTCTTAAAAAAAGCCCAACATATTCTCTTCTGCCGGAACAAGTAGATTTATCACCTGAATCTATGCATTGGTTTCCGTTAGTTGATCTTCATTATTTGATGCATTTTTTTGAGGATAATCCAAATATCATCAGATTATATGAGGAAAAAGTTCGAGAAGGAGGGAAGGGTTTACGGGCAAGAGGAATAAATTTTGCTCTCTTACCTTCATCAGGACCAAATATCCAAAATTATTTAGTGATGAAGCGAGCGTATCTGGTTGAAGGAAGAAAAAGAGGTAAATTTGGTCTTTCTGAATATGCTGATGAAATGATTGGTTTGCATACTCATGGCTATGCTTTTGTTCAGAACGATTCAATTCAAGCAGCTAAAGATTTTATGTA
>JACOZM010000110.1 GCA_016181345.1 Candidatus Woesearchaeota archaeon | reverse complement strand
TAGTTGCGAGACTCTAGCTTAAAATATTTGCGGATGCTATAGTTTTGACATAAAGTCTCGCTGGATTTGACGACCTGCTCCCTTTTTTCTATATGAAACCAAATACGTACTTAGGCTAGAAAGTTTTATATCCCTAATCATATTCCCACTTATAATCAAAAAAAAAACGAGGTGTTAAAATGGATCATCGTCTAAAATCGTTGCTCGTTGTTCTTACCTTAGTTTTGGCAGCAGGATTTATTGGATTAGTTGCTGGAAATGGAGGAATTACTGGAGGAGCTATAACTAACACTATTGCCTGTTATGAACATAAAGATTGTAATGACAATATCCAAGCAACCGAAGATATCTGTAAGAACCCGGGAACTCTTAACTCTCTTTGTATCAATAAGCCAACAAACTAAAAACGAGAAAAAATAAAGAAAAAGAAGAGATAAATTATTTTAATAGTTTAATAATCTAATTATAACATCGTTTTAATACTTTCAATGTTACCTGCAATGTCCTTACCTTTACGAGTTAACTCTAATAATTTTAATCTTCCTTCTTTTTTAAAATTAATTAACTCTGCCTTTTGCATTTCCTGCAAAATCTTAACCACATGACTATAGGTACAATCAATCTGCTTGGCTAAAACCGATGCATAAACATTAGAATCAGCATTCTTTAATTCTACTAACATCATTGCCGGTTTCTCTCGAAAAAACACGTCGAATATTGCTTTATTTTTATTGATATTTTTAATCAATTTTACACCCCCGCTTATCCACACCTCCAAAAGCTAAGGTTTTGAAGTTATATTTAAACATTTATCCATTCCAGTATAGTGTTTTAAATATCTAGTTCTTAGAACAACGATAGGTATTTAAGATTTGTGTTACTATGCACTAGAAGAGCCAAATTCTTTTAAAAAGACTATCCTTGGCATCAATGAAATGAGTCAAAAAACTGAAAAAGACTTCTTTCCTCATGAAACTATTCGTGAAGGACAAGAAGATATGCTCAAAGACTTTGCCGAAGCCTTAGAGAAGAAACAATTTCTCCTTGCTCACGCACCCACAGGTATCGGAAAAACCGCTACAGCTTTGTCTATGGCTGTCAAGCATGCCATTGAGAAAGATAAAGTTGTTTTTTTTCTGACGAACAGACATACTCAACATCAAATTGCTATCCATACGCTCCAGCTGATCAAGAAAAAAATTGATGAAAAGCTCATCGTTGTTGACCTTATTGGTAAAAGATGGATGTGCAACCAGGAAATAGCTGGATTATTCGGAACTGATTTTACTGAATTCTGCAAAGCGATTGTGGAAAAAGGAGAATGTGAATTTTATAATAACGTAATCCAGAAAAAAAGCCCAAGTGTGGAAGCAAAACGAGTTCTGGCAGAATTAGAAATAAGAAGCCCATTACATAATGAAGATATTATACGCTTATGCAAGACAGAAAAACTCTGCAGTTATGAAATATCTTTGCTTCTAGCAAAAAAAGCTAAAGTAATTATCGCTGATTATAATTATATTTTTAATCCTTTTATCCAAAGCACTATTTTCAATAAGCTGGAATTATCCTTAGACAAAATTATCTTAGTCGTTGATGAAGGCCATAACTTATCCAACCGCATCATCGACATGTTAAGCACAAATTTAACCAATTTTGTCTTAAAGAATGCTATTATGGAAGCTAAAAAATTTGGTTATCACGGAGTCATCTTATGGCTTCAGCAGATCAATAACATCTTAGATAACCTCTATGGTCTTAATAATAAAAATTCAAATCCTTGGGGTTCTTCAAGAAATAGTGGACAAGGACAGAACGAACGACTTGTAACAAAAGAAGAATTCTTAACCAAAGTTCAGTCCATAGTTTCATACGACACTCTTATTTCAGAACTAGAAGAAGCCGCAGAAGAGATTAGAAAAAAGCAACGAAAAAGTTATTTGGGTGGAATAGCAAACTTCTTATCCCAATGGAAAGGAGAAGATAAAGGCTATGCTCGGATCATTTCCCAAAAGGAAACTAAATATGGTGAGATGGTCACCTTAAGCTATCTCTGTTTAGATCCAAGCTTTGTTTCTAAAGATATTTTCTCTCAAACCTATTCTGGATTGATCATGAGTGGAACATTAAATCCTACGTTTATGCATAGAGACTTGCTTGGTATTGAAAGAGGAAGAGGAGTAGAGAAAGAATACCAATCTCCGTTCCCTCCAGAAAATAAATTGACAATCGTCATTCCGGAAACAACAACAAAATTTACTTCTCGAAACGATATGATGTATCATCAAATAGCTGAAAAATGTTCTGACCTTGTTTCTTTAATCTCAGGAAATGTAGCTTTGTTCTTCCCCTCGTACTACATGCGCGATCAGATTTCTAATTTCATCAAAACAAAGAAACGATTATTTTGGGAAAAGAATACCATGACAAAAGAAGAAAAAGAATTATTACTCGAAGACTTTAAACGGGAAAAACTTCTCGGCGGAGTTTTGTTAGGAGTCACTGGAGCAAATTTTGCCGAAGGGATCGACTTTCCAGGCGACTTATTGCAAGGAGTAGTTGTTATCGGCCTTCCACTAGGAAAGCCTGATTTGAAAACGACAGAACTAATAAAATACTATGACGAAAAATTCAAGCAAGGCTGGGATTACGGATATATTTTTCCAGCAATGTCTAAATGCATTCAAAGCGCCGGGAGATGCATCCGATCTGAAACCGATCGAGGAGTTGTTGTCTTTTTGGATGAACGATTTTCCTGGGAACGATACTTTAAATGCTTCCCTGAACGGGTCGGATTAATCGTTACTAAAGACTATCAGCAGAGGATTAAGGCATTTTTTTCTAAATAAGTTCTTTTTTCTTTGAATATATTGATTATCTCTAACGATTTGTAACCTTTCACTCTTTATGTAGGAAAGAAAATTTAATAAAACCAAGGAGATTTTATCTATTGATTATCATCATCAAGATAAAGAGACTAAAAATGCTCAACAAAATAATTGATTGGCTGAACGAAAACTCTATCGAATATAAAATAATCCATCATAAACCAACTAGAACTTCTGAAGAGTCTGCAAAAGAACGAAATGAAGATTTATCCATAGGAGGTAAGGCACTTGTGTTAAAGATAGATGATACATTTAAGCTATTCGTGCTTAGTGCGGCAGCAAAATTAGATTCCAATGCAGTGAAACAGCAATTTAACGCTAAGAAACTAAGGTTTGCAACAGCAGAGGAATTGTTGAAGTTAACTGGACTAGAGCCAGGGTCAGTACCTCCCTTTGGGTTGCCGATCCAAAGCTTAGACTTATATGTTGACCTATCAATAACTAAAAACACAAAGATAGCATTCAATGCTGGATCACATACAGATTCAATAATCATGCAAATGGAAGACTACCTAAAGATTGCAAAACTAAAGATATTTAGCTTCTCAAAATAGGAAAAAAAAGATAAAGCATACCCCCTTAGGTACAATTTTTTCAAAACAGAATATCTCTCAATAGTATTGCTAAATAGATGATAGGATGTGCCTACTTGAAAAGATCCTATCCCATTTCCCTGTTCTTTCAAGCTCTTTGTTCCATTATCACTAGTCGTACTCTTAGTACTATTTGTATTCTTTGTATCTTTCGTATATTTTGTTATTTTTAACCAACTAGTATACAAAAGCGTAACATTTATATACTTGAAAGGTTTTACTAGTTTTATAATAAATAACGATGATGGGCTCCAAGATTCTACCACCCTCACCCCCTCTCTGGAGCCCGATTTTATTTTTTAAATAGATTGTTCTCTAAAAATATCATTAAAACTATTAATAAAAATATACCTCATATATTCTTAATGTGCAAAACATATATAGTCTAAAGATTTATGGTTTCTATATTCTTCAAGAGACTCTTCTCTAGCCGAGGGTGGTTCAGAGGGAGAAACGGAAGGTGAGGGCTATGGAACTTGCAACAGCAAATACATGTATAGAATGTGATGATATAATCACCGAACCTATTTGTCCAGAATGTCTTGCGCATCGGATGCAGGAGTTTGTTCATTATTTTGACCAAAAATTAGCTGAAGAGATTGAAAGTTTAGTCGTTGAAGATGGAGAAACATCTTGCATTTTCTGTGGAAAGAAAATGAATCTCTGCGCCCACTGTTTCAGCAAGGAAATTTATCAATTCTTACAAGAAAAGAATCCTCAAGCAGCCGAAGAATTTTTAGGTCGATTTGATTTCGATTTAAGAAGAAACATGATCTAGATTATAATTAGTTTATTTTTTCTAAGAACAAAGTGGCTTATGCTTTTTGGCAAAGAACATAGATTGAATCATGTTGGTGGTTCTTGCTCCGAGGATAATCCTCAACATGATCGGGATCATAATGTTGTATTTTTCTTAGCTCTAAAATGTTAAAAGGAGATAAAAGCTCTTCAACTTCATGTTTAGAATAGAATTTGTGAAAGATGCCATGGCTAACAAAAGCATTATCACTAATGTTTTCATCTCGCTTACACGAAGGATCATCAGTAGATAAGAATTCAATTAAAAGATAGCCATTTTTCTTTAAAGCATTAAAGAAGAGCTGAATAATTTTTTCTGCTTCTTCTAGATGAACAAGAACATAATCACAGATAATTGCATCAAACTTGCTAACTACATTCAAGCTTCTCAAGTCTTGTTGAATAACTTTTGTTCTAGGAGAATTCTTAAGCACTCGTTGTGCTCGTTTGCAGGCTTCCTTTGAGCTATCTACCCCAGTCATCTGAAATCCTGCTTTTGCGAAAGCTTGAAGGTTTCTTCCATCACCACAACCCGCATCTAAGATTTTTTCTACATTGTTATTTTTAAAAAAAGGTATATTTTCTACAAAAAAAGGAGTAGCATCTTCTTTCCAAACAGAAAAGCGTTTGCCGTTAAAATCTCTATATACTTTATCCCATCTTGAAGAATTTATTCCTGTCATATCAATAACCCTCCACGCAACAAACTGTGAGGAATCATCTAGTTAAAAATAGATTTACTTTAAAAATATTTACACACTTCTTAAGAATCTTCACTAAACTCATCACATTACTCAATACTTTACTCACAAACTTCATACACTTCATCCAAAGTTAAAGAAAATGTCACACTAGATATTTGCGGATGAGTAATCGCTCTGCTCGATTCTCCGGAATGTAGAGTAATAACTTCTTCTCCTAAAATTTTCCCTTGATTCTTATAGATTAATTTTACTGGAATAATTGCTTCTTCCCCATTACAATGCTTCCCAGTTGCCAAAAGTTTCCATTCAACCGCACCAGCAGCAGTATAACTTCCTTTCCCTGGCTGAAGGTAATAAGACTCTTTATCACTCGTTAATATCCTTGTCGAATAGTAAGCGCATTGTTTATCACAAATCTCACTACCTTGGTAAAGCTCATCAACGCTTGTACATTTCTGATTAATACAAAGCTTCCCATCACTGCATTGTAGATTATCCGTACATAATGATTCTGCTTGTTGAAGCTCTGCTTCTCTTTGTTCTGTTAGGTCACAGATAGTATTAGCATTTTCATCTAAACAACAAGCATCACCATCAGGAGTCAAAACATGTGGAGGAGTACATTCTATCTGATGAACGACCTCTCCCGTATCTAAGATCCCTTTTTTAAGATAGATTGCTTGTCCTGAAGAAGTGCTGAGGATAAAAACAACTCCAGAGATGAGTAAAAGACTAACCATTGCAATAATAATTATTTTTGATTTATCGGAACCAAAGGCAAACCCTGAAGAATCTTGAGAAGAAGGCAGAGGAGCTGATCCCATTGATGGACGAATATTTCCTGGTCCAATACTAGTTGATTGAAGAGGATTTTCCTCGGCAGAACCTAGTCCAACAACACTTGATCCGGCACCACTTGACTTTCCTTTCAAATAAGTTTGATAGTTAGCTTTAGCAACAGTTTGATAAGCAGTCTTAATTTCATCATGCTTCCATCCTGCTTTTAATAAGTCTCCCTGAATATGACGATATTTTCTTCCAGCCTTGATATGATGATTGATGTAATCAACAATAGCATCTCCTAAGTTAATTCCAGGATGCTTATTTTTTTCTACATAATAGATAGTAATCAAAACAGACCCAATAACAATGAGGATAATGATAACAGAGAGGATAATAAAAAAAGATCCTGGCTTCTCCGCTAGAGTTCCTTCCAAACTTGAAACTTCCGATTGAGTAACATCCAGCGTATTTTGTAATCCAGCTAATCCCGTAGCAACAGCTTTTATTTCTAATCCTAACTCTTCACGAAGAGCATCAAGATTATTCTGTTGATTGGCTAAACTATCTGCAGTTTGTTGGAGTGTCTGCTGCAAAGATAGAAATTGATTATTTAAATTATTAAGATCAGACTGAAGACTGATCACTGAACTTTCCACAGAAGCCACGCTTTGTTTCACAGCAGAAATATCTGTTTTTACCAAATTTAGTTCCGTTACCGAGGCATAACTCACTGCAGGAACAGAAACATTTCCAGCAGCGCCTTTTGTGGTAGTATTAGCCGTCAGATTTGACGAAGCATTAGAAGCCGAAGAGCCGGAAGCACTTCGTAAATAACAGAACCCTTGCTGACAATAGCAATCAGATGACAAACCTAAAAGATCTTCGCAGATATAAATACAATCATCTGTCGTCCGGCACTCATCCTGTAACTTTGAATCCGCAGCCGCAGCTACAGCAAAAAGTACTAAAACTACAATAAGGCAAATATATCCTCTTTTCATCAGTCCTCTTTTTAAACTAGGAGTCTTTCTAGCTTTATATACTTTTTCTAAGCTCATTGTCCCACCGTTAATCCTGAGATGACGTTAAACCCTTTCTGTAAATCCTTATCTTGAACGATGATAAGATGCTCCGAATGACAGATAGTTGAATCAACAATACTTACATTATTTGCTGCTAACTCATTAGACAGCAAAGCAAAGACTCCCGGAGTTTTAGTGATATCAATTCCATAAATAATAGTCAATTCACCAAGATTTTTTTCGGAATCAACAATATCACTCTTATTAAACAGAGACTGAACATCTTCTAACCCCTTTTCATCAATGATGATCTTAATATACTTGTTAACCTCGAATATCCTTAGCGTGTCTCCTCCAGCAAAATCTATTTTTGGATAAAGAGCAGCTAACTTTATCCTTACACTTTCTGTTTTTTTCAACAATAATGAAGCTAACTTTGTCCGTACTAATACTTTGGCTTTTTTTAACAGCGCATATACTTTCGGAAGATCATCATGCTCTTTGACTTCCGCATCATATCTACGGATGGCAGAAATAGTTGCATTCAAGGAGCAAGTAAGATGGAGATCAGAGATAACTTTCTTCGCTAATGCTCGTACATTGATAAGATCCTCTCTCAGAGTCTTCTTGATAGTAATATGATTATCTAAATATCTCCAGACTTCCTTGTTAATATTTACCATCGCCGAAATCGGTGGCTTTCCGTTAATTCAAGATGCTGCGGGAGATTTCTACTATCTAAGGTACAATAATCCTTAACCC
Organism: Candidatus Woesearchaeota archaeon; assembly: GCA_016181345.1. Taxonomy (GTDB): domain Archaea; phylum Nanobdellota; class Nanobdellia; order Woesearchaeales; family GW2011-AR9; genus JACOZM01. The sequence continues at coordinate 4,633 of JACOZM010000110.1, read as the reverse complement.
CCAGGAGATTGTTCAAATCTTCCAAAGCCATCCGGTCAAATGCCACTAAATGTTTCATAAACAGAACAAATATTTCAAGATTTATAAATTTAACCATATTTTGTCACATCATTTATATGTTATCAGCCTAAAAAATCTTGAGAGGATTGAAAGAATTCAATATCCTCCCAAAAACAGAAGAGGTACAACCATGACTTGCCCATACCAACAGAATGACTTAGAATTTCAAGAGATCTGCAGCCAGAATAGGATGATTGCCACCACAATGCTTAGCGTCTTTAGAGATAGTGAAGCCATAATACAGCTAGAACCATTGTTGGAAAGATATGATATCATCACAGAACAACATGAAGGCTGTCCTTTACTCTTAGCTGAATTGATCAACAACTTGGCCTTAGCATACTCTAGAGAACAACGAGAAGATGATTATGCCAGACTACAAGAGAGAGTAGAACGTGAAGCTTCTTATTTTGCGCGACACGGCCTCATTAAACATTAAGTGAAGCTTAAAGACTAAAAACCTTTAAATAAACTTAAGAATACTCCTAGAAAAAGAGTAGTCCATAATAACAATAATAGTATTATAGTACGTTATAAAAAAACATTAATAATAAAAATAATATTAGTAATATAACATTAGTGATATAAGAAAAATAATAATTAACAACAATAATAATCCGTAAACGGATTGGAGAATAAAAATGTTAGATATTAATTTGATTCGAGAACATCCTCAGCTTATTAAGGCTTCAGAAAAAAGAAGAAAACACAACCCCGAATTAGTGGATAAAGTTCTATCCTTAGACGAAACCTGGAAAAAAGAGCTAAAAGTAAAAGAAGATCTCAATCGAAAAAGAAATGTTGTTTCAGAAGAGATAAACCAAGCTAAAAAAAAGAAGGACAACAAAACTGCTGAAAAAAAGATTCAAGAGATGCGTGAAATCATCGACACGATCAGGCAGCAGGAAGATAAAGCTGATGCCGCTTTAAAGAAAAGAAATGAAGTTTTAGGATCTATAGGAAATATTTTACACGAATCTGTCCCAGAAGGAAAAGATGATTCTGAGAACAAAGAGATAAGAGTTGTCGGGAAAAAGACAGAATTTAAATTTCCATTGAAGGACCATATCGAATTAGGATTAGAATTAGATTTGATGGATTTAGATACAGCTGCCAAAAATTCCGGAGCAAGATTTTACTACCTCAAAAATGAAGCAGTATTACTGGGAAAAGCGATCCAACTATTTGCCATTGATCGATTGCTCAAAAAGGGATATAATCTTATCCAGACTCCTTTGATGATCAATCGTGCCGCTTTAGAGGGAGGAGTAAATCTAAAGGATTTTGCTGAGACTATTTACAAGATAGAAGGAGAAGACCTCTATTTGATCGCTACTTCTGAACATCCTTTAGTTGCATTAAAGAGAGACATAACTCTCCAAGAAAAAGACCTTCCAATAAAAATAGTTGGTGTCAGCACCTGTTTCAGAAAAGAACTTGGCGCTCATGGACGAGACGACAAAGGGATTTTTAGAGTCCATGAATTTAATAAAGTAGAGCAGATTGTTTACTGCAAACCGGAAGAGTCATATACTTTTTTTAATGAATTACAGAAGAATGCTGAATTATTGTTTAAAGAGTTAGAAATTCCTTTCCGAGTAGTTCAGATCTGTACCGGAGACATCGGAAATAAACAAGCCTTGCAATACGATATTGAAGCTTGGATGCCCGGACAGAACGAGAAGAAAGGAGCTTACCGTGAAGTAACCTCCTGTAGCAACTGTTTAGATTACCAAGCAGTCGCTTTAAACACAAAACTGAAGAGAGACGACGGAACAAAGATCTACGTCCATATGTTAAATAATACGGCTATTACTGATACTAGAACTATTATTGCTATCCTTGAAAACTTCCAGACGAAAGATGGAACAGTAAAGATACCTAAAGCCTTGTGGCCATACATGGGTGGGATTACAGAAATTAAAAGGAAGAAGTAAATATGCTATAAATAATGTATTGAAGAGCCTATTATCCTAAAAGTTATGCTGATAATAGTCATTTTAAGAAGATATTTAGATTAGAACGATGTTTAGTTTAAGATTATAGTTAGTTTAGATTATCTAGTCTAGGATGATATTTAGTTTAAAGAGATCTGCATTAAAATTATAGTTGCTTGATGATAAGATCTCAGAATGAGTCAAGTTCTTAGTCTTTAAAAAAAATGGACAGAAGACGAATAGGGTTTTTTGGAACGGGAATAGTAACCGTGCTATCAGTTTTAGCGCTAAAGTATTGTTCACCTCTCCTATATGATCCTGAGATTGTTCGTCATGAAACTTCATGGACTAGAAAAAGAACAGTAGAACGGCTTTCTCCCTTCTCTCTAGAAGAAATTGAAGAGCTTCAAGAAGCTGAAACACCGATAGCACAAGAATCGGGAAGACAATTTAAACATCCCCACCAAAAGGACAGCATCAATCCCCTAAAAAATGATTATTCTAGAGATTTAGAACAGCTTCTAAGGAGAATGAAAACAGGATTAGAAGAACTCAGATTAGAAAATTATGAAGCTCCAGTGTTCACAGAAAGCGGAGAAACTGAATTGGAAGGAAATTTTACCGGAACTAAAATAACAAAGAAAAGAATGACCTATACACCGCAAGTAGAGTTTTCTCTCAGCATCGATCCTGCCCGTCAAAGGGTATATCTTAACACATTGAGATTTAGCGATTATCTTTCTATCCATATCAAAGGAGATAGTAGCAGTTTAGATCCTTCAGTAGTCCTTGATATCTTCCGGACAACGATGCCTCTAGCCAGGCATTATGAAGAAAGTAGAAGAGAGCTTATTGATGAATATATTTCCCGATTAGGTTCGGCAAAAGATGAAGAGGAAAAAGATTACGTTAGAGAATGGCTGGATCAACACGGAGATAAGTTATACTTTAGCCATGAACGAGAGATCCAACAAGCCTTGCAAAGAGTTCTCCCTTCAGGCTGCGTGATCACAGAAGTATCAGAAATCAACTGCATTCAGTAATCATCTCAATGATTGTCTAGATTATAATATTCTAAGTCCACAATCAATATAAATGAATCTTTATTTACAATACCTATGTCATTATTTAAAGAGATGTTAAAAAGCGGAGAATCAATCTTCTTAGATAGTGTTGCCTTAGACTATGATTACCATCCTAAAATCATGCCCTATCGAGAAGTAGAACAGAAAAGTTTTGCCATCGCCATTAAACCGTTGCTGATGGGTCATAACGGAAGAAATATTTTTGTCTATGGTCCTCCAGGTATTGGAAAAACAACTGCCTGCAAGCATGTCTTAAGAGAATTGGAAGAAGAGACTGACGAGATTCTTCCCTTGTATATCAATTGCTGGAAAGAAAATACTACGTACAAGATTTTCTTAAAGATGTGTGAGGATTTGGGATATAAATTTATTCTCAACAAAAAGACTACCGAACTGTTTGCTTTGATTAAAGCCAAGCTGAATAAAACTCCTGTCGTTTTTGTCTTTGACGAGATTGATAAACTAGAAGATCTAGATTTCCTCTACACGATCCTAGAAGATATTTATCGGAAAACGATAATTATGATTACGAACTACCGAGATAGTTATGGCGAATTTGATGAACGGATTAGGTCAAGATTAAACCCAGAATTCCTAAACTTTCGTGCATACAATGAAAGTGAAATAGCTGGAATTTTAAAACAAAGAAGAGACTATGCTTTTGTAAGTAATTGCTGGGAAGAGGAAGCGCTTAAAGAAATCGTGGAAAAATGCTCTGAAACACAGGATGTTAGAATTGGTTTATATCTTATGAAAGAAGCAGGAAACATCGCCGAAGAGAAAAGTTCAAGAAAAATAACATCATTCCATGTTGCAGAAGCTATCAAGAAAGTTGATACGTTTTATATTAAGCCTAAAGAGGGATTGGATGATGAGCTTAAATTGATCCTTGAACTTGTCCGGCAAAATACCGGAAAGAAGATCGGTGATATTTATTCCAGCTATGCTGAACATGAAGGCGATTTGAGCTATAAAAGTTTTAAAACGTGATGAATCAAGTACACCTGCCATTCCAATGATTCGATTTTTTGGAAAACCACTTACTTTATAAGCCACATAAGCCATGGCATCTAAAGGATTAGAAACAACAATAAGAATACAATTGGGTGAATACTTGACAACTTGTTCTGTACAAGTTTTTACAATAGAAGTATTTTTTGAGAGCAGCTCATCACGACTCATACCAGGTTTTCTGGGAAGTCCTGCGGCCATCACAACAACATCAGAGTTTTTGGTAAGGGTATAATCACTTCCTCCTACAACCTTACAATCACTACCAAAAACAGGCGTTGCTTCTAAAAGATCAAGTGCTTTTCCTTGAGTCATTTCAGCATCGATATCAATAAGAACCACATCTCCTAATTCTTGTACTACAGCCCATTTGGCACAGGTTAAACCCACCATTCCAGCACCCACAATCGTAATTTTTTTTCTCATAGTTATTCCCCTTATAAGTTTTCAATAATGGCGTAACCAAACTCAGAACACTTAAGAAGAGTGGCCCCCTTCATTTGTCTCTCTAAATCATATGTTACTTTTTTTTCAAGAATC
>JACOZM010000040.1 GCA_016181345.1 Candidatus Woesearchaeota archaeon | reverse complement strand
ATCGCTTTTTCATCGGGAGACGACATCAATAGCCCCTCTTCTGTCCTTTTAGCAGTTATTACCCTTACTTTATCTCCAGAAGTTACTTTTCCTTCTTGCTTATCTTTCTCTACGATCCTTTCTTTGCTCATCTTTCTTTAAAAATAACCTTAGTTTAAATAGATTTTGCTGAAAACTAGTCCTGAAAAAACAGGACGTACAAGGTAGGTCAAAGAGCGGTTGTATTAAATATACCAAAAGTGCAAAATATTCGAACATTTATTTGCACTTTTGTATATATAAAATTGGTATTTATATTTGATTATTTACCAATTTTAGTATACTTCTGAAGAGAAAAGTATTTATACTTCTTCACGTCATTAAAGCCAAGCCAGAATGGAATACTTTAAAGATAAAAGGTATTCTTTAAAGATAAAAGGAATCTCATTAAGGCTAGACGGACAATAGATAAAAGCATCAGAAAGAAAAAAGCTATATAGCTTAAAAAAGGTGGGAACCATCGAAATACGCAAAACAAGGACTTGTGAAAAATGCAGTACCCAAGTACCGTTAGATAAGATCAGGCTATTCCCTCGTGATTCTACGGCGAATTGGCTAGTCTGTGAAAGCTGCTGTGAGAAATTAAAAGAAAGAAATACGACAACCAAGGTTTTCAATGCTCAACGAGTAAAAGTGCCGGTCAGAAATGTCTATAACCCACAACAGGCTGAAAGCAGGGTAGTAAAACAAAAGGTAGATCCTTCTTTTGATACCAAACATTGTAATAGATGTAATTATTATTTCAAAGTTGATAATAAGGGAACTATTAATTTAAAGAAAATAGTCTGTCCTTATTGTGGGAGAAATGACCGTTTAGGGTTTAGTTTAGAACCAAAATAGAGTTTTTAGGATCCAATAACGTGAGGAGAAGAAGGAAAGAAGGAAAAAAAGTTTTAAATAAACAAGAGTTATAGGCAAGTAAAAAGTGCTGTAAATAACTAAAAAGAGGAAAAGATGCTGTATATCCACAAACTGACTGATTTAAATATGCGTTCTGCAGAGACAGAAAGTGTTTACCTTCTTCGAGATCTTAAGCAGAAATTTACGATGCCATTAGGATACCCTCAGTTTTCTGAGTTTCTTAATGACGCACATGTTTCAGAAACTGATTTAGCTATGATATCTCAAGCTCTAGAAGTTCTTCCCTCTACTATAGCTCAGTTAATGATGATTTATGAAAGCAATAATCAGAACTTAGAGATGATTAACGTGGAGAGATCTATTAATATCTTAAAAGCATTACGAGGATATTTACAGAGTAATCTCGATTATGCATTAACCTTGAGAGATTCATTAGAATTAAACCTTAAAAAATTAGTTTCAACCTTAAATATCGTCCCAAAAGCCCAGAGCCATGAAGCAAAACTAGCCTTAAATACCGATATCAGCAATGTATTTGAATTTCTTCTTCGCAATCAGCAGTTTTTTTTCAACTGCTCAGACTTAGTTGAAGAAGGAGCATTGAGCAGCATAAAAGGATTAAATGAAAGTTATATGCACGGATTTTTATACCATTTAGGAATTGAAGAAGAACTGAAAAAAATCAACGCTAACGAGATAGAAGCAAAAGTCCCGAAAGAAATTTGTGAAGCTATTAATACCATTAAAAAGAATGTAGCCATGATTAAGGAAGCTTCAGAACGAGCATATAATATTAATAAACGAATCGTTGACCTTTCAGTGTTTCTGTACACCTTTGTTAAGTGGGCAAATGGAAAGTGAGAGAGGGGAAAGAATTCTTTTAGCAAAGCAACAGTAGTCAGATAGACGGCTCTTTTAATTCCCCTGAATAATGCTTATCAATCATATCTCTCAGTGCCCATGTTCTTCTCTCCTTTGTGAAGACATCGGTGAGCATGCGGTATCTATCCTCATTGGGATTATAGGGGATACTAGGGGGTTGTTCAACGTCTCTAAGCCCAAAAACTCCTCGTCGTGCTCGTGTTAATATTCCAGCAGAATCCATCCTCCTTTCATAGTTTTTCTTCATTTGATGTTCTCGGCTTAAATCCCTCTGTAAAGCAGCTTCATATTCCGCAATGGTATAGGCATCACCATGACCTACTTTTTTTTTGAGGAACATAGCGACCTCATAGAGCACCTTTTCTCTATCAGCTTCATCAGAAAACCGTGCAGTTGCTGTATCCATGGCAGTCAAGACTGCATCAAATTCTTGCAAGAATCTCTCCGACATGATATATCCAAAAATGATCTCTTCAGTCCTCACTCCTGGAACAGCACTATAGGTAAATGAAACCAATGATCGTATGTGAGGATAGGCAGCCTGTGGACACAAGAGACCGATGGGAGTTGATGTCCTCACTTCCGAAGCATTGATGGTGCTAGAGGAGTAAACGCATGATTTTTTCTTTCTCGAAGAACTAAGTCCCTTAACGTTCCATGACCCTGTACATAAGGAAACAGAGTCTCATCCTGAAAAAGCCACCTTACCCCAAAAGGAGTTATTTCATCATCGGTAAAAGCAGGATACCTCTCCTGGATGAGAGACATTAACTTCCTTTGAGAATGATAAACACGCATCCATGCCGCAACTTCACTCCCAATAGAATCCACCTTCTTTGGAGTAGACTTGTTATCTCCCAGAGCAAATCGAAGCGTCCCTTCCTGTAAGCCAGCTTCGCTCTCCATCACTGGAAGAAATGCAGCTAGACCCTTCCGAGTTATACTACCGTTATCATCAGCAAAGTGAACTCCAATCCTATCAGTACCCCTCTCATTTCTTCCTTCATAAAATTGACACCAATCCTTCGAAAGAGACAATGATCTATCTACTAGCTGAGTTAACTCACATATTACCTGTTCTAATAGAGACATATCTCTAAGATAAAGGAAATAATTATAAACTTTTTGTTATTTTTTAGTAGTATATTAATAGTGATAAATAAGTCCCACTAAATTAACCCAATTCCAAGTATAATCTAGAGGCATCACCTGGAACTTTATTTCCTAAATCTTTATATATCATCCATCTTCTCCACTGCAGAAAAGAAGAGAGGGAGAGGTAAGATAATCATGAACGATTCCAGCAAAACAAATGATTACAAGGTAAAAGACCTTTCCCTAGCTGAATGGGGAAGAAAAGAAATTACTATTGCAGAGAAAGAAATGCCGGGGCTAATGGCTTTACGGGAAAAGTACGGCTCATCTAAGCCGTTAAAAGGAGCTAAAATTACCGGAAGCTTGCATATGACGATTCAAACGGCTGTACTTATTGAAACTCTCGTTGAATTAGGTGCGCAAGTGCGATGGTGTTCATGTAATATTTTTTCTACTCAAGATCATGCTGCTGCTGCTATTGCTGCCAAAGGAATTCCGGTTTTTGCCTGGAAAGGAGAATCATTGAAGGAGTATTGGTGGTGCACGATTAAAGCTCTCGATTTTGGAAATTGGGAAGGGCCAAACCTAATCGTAGATGATGGCGGAGATGCCACGCTGATGATCCACAAAGGAGTAGAGATTGAGAGAAATCCTACTGCTCTTAACGATGATTATTCTTCAGAAGGAGAAGATTTTCAAGAATTAATGATAGCATTAAAAGAATTGCATGCAAAGAAAAAAGACTGCTGGACAAACGTAGCTAAAAAAGTAAAAGGAGTTTCAGAAGAGACAACAACGGGAGTGCATCGGCTCTATCAGATGATGCAGAACAAAAAATTGTTGTTTCCTGCGATTAATGTTAACGATTCTGTTACAAAATCAAAATTTGATAATCTCTACGGCTGCCGTGAATCATTAGTTGATGGAATCAAACGAGCTACTGATGTTATGCTTGCAGGAAAAGTTGCTGTCGTAGCCGGATATGGAGATGTAGGAAAAGGCTGCGCACAATCATTGCGAGGATTTGGATGTCGAGTGATTATCACCGAAATTGACCCTATTAACGCCTTACAAGCAGCAATGGAAGGATATGAAGTCAAAAAAATGGATCTTGCTTGCAAGGAAGGAGATATTTTTGTAACAACGACAGGAAACACGGATATCATTGTGGAGAGACATTTCTTAGCTATGAAAGACCAAGCCATCGTTTGCAACATCGGGCATTTTGACAACGAGATTGACATGAACTGGCTGGATAAGAAGTCGGGAGCAAAAAAGGAAAACATTAAACCGCAATATGATAAATATATTTTCTCTTCAACTAATGGGCAGAGAGGAAAAGAAATCTACATTTTAGCTGAAGGAAGATTAGTCAATCTCGGTTGTGCTACAGGACATCCTAGCTTTGTAATGAGAGCTCGGGCATTACCTCGATGAAGAAGTTGCTCGGCTGCACTTAAGCAAGATAGGAGTAGAGATTGACGTCTTGACGGATAAACAATCAGCTTATCTTGGAACAAAAAAAGAAGGCCCTTATAAAGCAGAGAATTATCGATATTAAAAGAGTATTAAGCTACAAATATCTTATCAGAATCACATTTATTGGTAGGCTATTTATGTTATTACTTTTTTATTATTTTTATTACTGGGTTATATTTTTTGTTCTATTTTTTGTTTTGTTACTTTGTCTAATAGCTTGGTTTTTTATTATTTATGTTATAATTTATGTTTGTTGCTTATGTTTAATGTTATTATTTTTTAAAGTCATGAAAGTGCGGGAAAGCGTCTCACCTCGCTCTAAAGAGCGAGGCTTGAAAAGAGACGCTTTTTAATCCCCGCACTTTGTGACATAAAAGGGCT
>JACOZM010000105.1 GCA_016181345.1 Candidatus Woesearchaeota archaeon | reverse complement strand
GCGTTGTCTACGCTAATAATTATTTCAAACAAAGCCAGCCCAAATATTATCAAAAAGTTGTTGGAATCCGAAAACGGCTGGAAACACATATGCAGGCGGAGAAAAAATTAAACACCCTTCTTCATGAAGCAGAGAAAAAGGAGGAGACAGATAAAAAAAGTATGTCTGAATTAAAAACTATTTATGATCAAATCTATGCTAATTTTCAAAAACTCCCGCAGAAAGTCCAGACAAAATATTATACCCATATCGTCCAGCTCCGGCAAAAGCTAGAGAATGGGAAATAAAAATACTTATTGCAGCAGAGCCGTGGAGTATTATACCCAAGAAAGAAAAAAAGAGTATGAAAAAACGGAAATTTAATAATGGTTCATCTTATCTTTATCCGAGGCGCCTCTGCAGTTGGAAAAACGACCATAACTAAAGAAGTTCTGTTAAGACTCAAAAAAGAATATCATCTTGACTGCGCTTATATCTGCGAAGACGATTTCAGAAAGCAGATGCAATTTAAGTATAAAGCTAAGGACCTAAAAGCACACCAAAATTCTGTTGAACTGATTAAGACTATTGTCCTTAAACTCCTACAGCTTGATCATTACGATCTTATATTTATTGAAGGGCAATTTAGGTATAAATCTATTCTACGTAAATATGAGCAATTTATCACTGATAATGGATTTTCATCAGTGATATTTCAGCTAGATCTAGACTTAAACGAGATGAAAGAAAGAGATTTAACCTTAAGGAACACGAAAAGCAAAGATATTGAAGAAGTCAAAAAAGACATCGATTTTCTCGTTCCAAAAACAGCGATCATCATTAAAACTAAGAAACCCGTTGCAGAATCGGTCCAGGAAATCCTAAATAAGTTAATGATAAAAAAGATAGTAAAAAATTAATTAAAAAAAGAAGAATAAAAAATAAATTAAAAATATAATTAAAAAATTAAATAAACAATGGTGCTAAAACCAAAGTTACTGTCGCTAACAGCTTAATTAAGACGTGTAAAGACGGTCCGGCTGTATCTTTAAATGGATCTCCCACCGTATCTCCAACGACAGCTGCTTTGTGGGTATCGGAGCCTTTTCCCCCTAAAGCACCAGTTTCAATGTACTTCTTGGCATTGTCCCAAGCTCCTCCGCTGTTGTTTAAGAATAAGGCCATTAAGACTCCAACAATAGTTCCTACCATCAAAAAAGCACCTACAGTTTCAGCTCCTACTCCAAACATCTTAAAGATTAAACCAACTGCTATTGGCATCAAGACAACTAACAATCCAGGAAGAATCATCTGCTTCAATGCTGCCTGAGTAACAATGTCAACCGTACGCCCATAGTCTGGCTTTTCTGTTCCTAAAAGAATTCCCTTCTTCTCTTTGAACTGAGCTCGCACGTCATTAATAACGGCATAAGCTGCTTTTCCCACTGCTCGGATCGCTAGTCCAGAGAAGAGGAAAACTAACATCCCTCCCAATAAAGCTCCAACAAAGACTTCTGGTTTGGAAATATCAATAGCGGTTAAGGTTAAGCCGTAATTCTTAACTTCGTCAAGGTACGCGCTAAACAACAAAAATGCTGCTAAAGCTGCCGAGCCGATTGCATATCCTTTAGTTAGTGCTTTGGTAGTATTTCCAACAGCATCTAATCGATCAGAAATTTCTCGAACATGCTTTGGCTGGTTGCTCATTTCTACTATCCCTCCAGCATTATCAACAATTGGTCCGAACGTATCCATTGCTAAAATATATGCTGCTGTAGCTAACATTCCCATCGTTGCAACTGCCGTCCCAAATAATCCTGCATGAGGTATTCCTGACGTAGCGCCTAAGTAATATGCCGATAAGATAGCTATAGCAATAGTAATAACTGGCAAAGCCGTACATTCAAATCCAACTGCAATTCCTGTAATGATGTTTGTTGCTGGCCCAGTTTTACTTGCTTCTGCAATTGATCTCGTTGGCCGGTATTTGTATTCGGTGTAATACTGAGTGATGAAAACAAAAGCCACGGATGCTAATACTCCAACAACTCCTGCTAAAAAGAAATGCCACCAGGCATTAGGAGCATACGGCGTGTATAATAACCATCTTGTAGCTACCCCAAATCCAATCATAGCTAAAACAACTGTTAAGTAATACCCTCTATTTAATGAAGTCATCGGGTCTTCTCCATGTTTTACTTTAACAGTCATAATTCCGATGACAGAAGCGATAATTCCAAAGGCTCTGGCTACTAATGGAAACATCATGACACCTAAAACCCAAAGAGGATTTACATTAGGAATGCTCATGGCCATGGCTGCTCCTAAGATCATTGCACCAATATTTTCTGCTGCTGTTGATTCAAATAAATCTGCTCCCCTTCCAGCGCAATCTCCAACATTATCTCCTACTAAATCAGCAATAACTGCTGGATTACGAGGATCATCCTCGGGAATACCAGCTTCTACTTTCCCTACGAGGTCTGCTCCAACATCAGCAGCTTTTGTATAGATTCCTCCTCCTAATTGGGCAAATAAAGCTACAAATGAAGCTCCAAAACCATAACCAACGATTAATAATGG
>JACOZM010000104.1 GCA_016181345.1 Candidatus Woesearchaeota archaeon | reverse complement strand
TGCTGGATTTGAGTTTTACTTTAAGAATCTCTGGAGCTGGAGTACGACAAGCGGAAGCAATGTTGAGACTATTGAAAGTTATAGGTGCAGTGATGGAAGCTGGATAAGGGCACCGATACAAACGGCAACATTTAGAGAAAAATCCTGTATGGAGATCGAGGGTGGGTTTATTGCGGTAGAAAAAGCAGATTTAGAGAAATTCCCTACCCTTTACTCAACAGGAGAGGATATGAGGGTTTATGTAGCGACTTCAAACTCGAGTGGAAATATCAGTAATCCTTCAGACAAGTTGGCTACGGCAAATCTTGGTTATGTTACTCCAGGAGCGATTGATCAAGATGTTGATTCACTAGATCTCTTTGCTTATCGTGATGCAGAAGATAGAGTAGGTGATACAGGACATAGTGGGTATGTGGAGTATGCTGATATCGATTGTTGGACGCAGTCGGGATGTGGAGATTACCAATGTAAAGATCATCCTTATTGTGTTGAGCATGAATATGGTATAGAGGCAACTGGATTTAGCGATACAAGAGTTCCAAGAGCCGTAGGTTTGGTTGAAGAAGTCTATCCAGATGGAGCTGCAATTAAGTTCTTTACCGACAAGCCATCAAATGGAAGCTTGATGCTTTACGGATCGGATGCAAGCTGTGATAGTACTTCGTTATCTGCAACGGTTAATGATATCGGGGTAAATAACACTAATGTTCGGGACTATCGCTTAAGCCATGTTGTTGAACTCTTTGATGATAATGGAGCTAGGTCTTTAGTAAATCCATTAACTGCAGATACAGTATATTATTATAAATTACAGTTTTGTGATGAGAATAATAAATGTGGTAGCAGCAAGTGTTCAAACTTTACGACGGCAACTTCGCGGGATGATTGTGCGTTCTGTGACTTTGTTGTAGATATCAAAGCGCCTACTGGATGGAATGTCAGCTTTGATGTTGACCAAGACAAGAGCTATGAGTTTGACCAGAAGGCATTTGATGAAGTCTTTGATGATACCGTAAGGCTGTTAGTGAATTATTCGACGGGGAGAAGAGCTAATATCATGCTGGCTACGACGAGCAATAGCAGCTACATTGAGTTTATCGATGCTAAACTGACGATGACGGGATTGAGCAGTGCTGTACGAGACATTGATGGTGCTTCTGATGGGCTAGCTTCAGGAACAACGACAACATCAAGCGGAGCAAGTATCGGCTATGCAGGAATGGATGAAGATGTTCGTGATAAAATAGTCTTTAATCTTTATCCCGAAATCTGTTATGTCAAAGTTCCGGGAACAGGAACGTGTACGGAATTATGGCACTGTAACGATGCAAGGACGGCCTGTGTTGATCGGACTGCCGAAGCAACGTTAAATAAAACGGGAAGCAATTATTGTATCTGGCAAATACCTTACTGTGAGTTTTCGGCTTGGGCAGGAGGGCAGCCAGGAACTCCTAGTGGAAGTTCTTCCAGCAGTTCTTCCTCAAGTAGTGGGGGAGGAGGCGGTGGTGGTGGAGGCGGCGGAGCTGCTGTAGTCAAGAAAGCTGAAGTTGTGGTAGAGACTCCAGAAGCAGTTGAAGAAGTTGCTGCTGAAGATACTGGGGCTGAAAGTGTGGATGAGGCTGCAGCTTTGGGTGAAGATACTCTTGTTGATGAAGAGAGTAAATCAGCTTTAGCTGGACAAGCATGGGGCAACTTTGGAGTGATCCTTTCCGATTTAACTTGGCTATGGCTGACACTTGTTGCTGTAGCGATTATTGTTGGAGTAGGAGTTTACCTCTACAAGAAAAATTAATTTTTTCTTTTTTATCTTTTCTTTAGTTTATTTTTTTGACTCTTATTTTATATTCTCTCTTTTTTTAATAGAGGAAAGGAATAAATCTCCACTTTACTTTTTTCTTATATTCTCTATATTCAGAATCTTGAGAGAGGTGTTTCTCTTCTGTTATGGCTCGATAGAAATAGATGATACTCCAAAAGCCCATTCCTAAGGCAAATTTCCAATTGATGACAGGAAGCAAAGTTAACCACCAGACGAGATTCTTGCTGATATAGGCAGGATGTCTGACGATGGAATAAGGAAATTTTTTGACAATTCCACGGTTTGTTAAGTTTGATGCTTTTAATCCTAAAGTAAGTGTAGCCCATACGTAGATTGTGAACAGGATAATGATACCTATCCTTAGGATTATCGTAATCGTATCATTCCAAAAGAAAACATGGTCATTAGCCCCCCAGGGTATGTATTTTCCAACTATTGAATTAAAAGGGGGATAGCAGATCAAAGCTACGGCCCAGCCGAATAATGTTGGCTCGACAGATTTGACAACGTTGTTGAATAGTCTGGATTCAACAGCATAGCCTATGGTGAATATAAAGGTGTCAAGAGTAAATAATCTTTTTGTTTCTAAATATGTTGATAAGCCACTGAAGGAAGAGAAATGGTTTATTGGTGCTGTATTTAGTTATTCGAAAGTAATAGATAAATGGCGCAAGGATTATATACGTTAAATAGAGGATAAGGAGGAGAGTTTTTGTCGTGTCGTTTAATGTCTTTTGATAATAAGGAAGGCTAGTGCAAGCGAGAACTCCTAGTCCATAAACAAGAAGGCTGGAGAGATAGATTTTTATTCCTTGACGTATCGCTTCTTTTGTTCTATACATTGTCTTTTATTGTTCGAAAGCTATGGTGTTTTTGTATCTATTGCATTATCCTTTGTTTCTGGATCAATCTGGAGAAGATGATTTGTTTCTTCCTCAACTCTTTGATTAAAATCAGTTATTGTTTCACCTTCTCGTTTAATAGTATTTAAGGCGCTAAGAAGATTTTTAGTCAATTCTAATTCTTTTTCTGGCGGAAG
>JACOZM010000015.1 GCA_016181345.1 Candidatus Woesearchaeota archaeon | reverse complement strand
CTCCATTCATCTTATTTGCCCAAAGCCTTGATAGTGATGGATATCACGCTGAAGGGGAACATTTTGAATTGGCTCATGCAAGAAGATCAATTTCTGCAGTGGCCTCCTATTTTGCTGAACTAAAGAATGTTAAATAAACAACCAAACAGCAACTAAAAATGTCCTTGCACCAAGAGTGATTCTTATTTTTTCACTCTTTTTATTTTTTAAGTTACTTTAATTTTTTAAGTTCCATGATGCCCTTAATTTTTATTAAAAGAAAAAAACTATTAGAAAAAATCTACTCATTACAAATTTCTCCTTCACAGCACGGCTTGAGATGAAAACACTTTCTGCAATAATATTTCTGCTTGATCCATTCCATCTCATGCCGACATTGTTCACAGATAACCATCAGAATCCCACCAAAACCTAAACAATAATCCTAATCTTAAACAATTAAAAGATATGACATACCATCAAAAGATCTTATTTTCTTCTAATCTTATCTAACTCCTCAATCTCTGCTTTTTTAATCTGCAAAATAGTATCAGATAGTTTCTCAATCAGCTCCGCCAACTTTTTTGTTTTATTCATATCCTTAATGAGCATTCCAACGACAATTATAGCTTCTAAGAACAAGATGATAATCATCACTAACAATGCTAATAAAATTTCTATTAAGGGTATATCAACACCAAAAACTAACATGTTTCACCTGTTTTTATTAAGAATCTTTTTTAATTCTTATAAATCTTTCTACAAGATTAAATATCACTAATTAGTAATAACAACAACAAGATTTTTAAATCTCTATCTATTTTTCATCTACATGAGAGTTAGCTTAGATGAATTTTTAGAAAACGAAGATTTGTTCGGATATGGTACGAAAGAGATAGGTAGCACGCTCATCCAGCAGCCGTGGGATAATAAAGAAGGGTTTAGATTATATCACAGGGATATATTAGTTTCATCCACGATTGCACCATTGAGTTACGCTTGTTTGAGCATTGTTAAGAAAAAAGGCACACTAGAAGCATCACGATTAACAGCATATACTCGCTACGAGTGGGAAATACACCCAGAAGACTTTCAAAGATTTGTAGAAGATTTCCAGAGCTTTATGAGGTTAGGTATTATTCAACAAGAAACACGAAAAACAAGAATCCTACAACGAGAAGAACAATGGTTATCCTTGGGAAATACTGAAGAATATAACCTAGAATTTCCTGCAATAAAAAGAGAAGAAAAAAAAGAAGGACACTTTGCCACATTGGCTTGGGGAATGGCATCTACAATCACTCATGCACCTGCCCAGGATATACAACTCTTGCATTCATACGGCGCGGAGTTAAAACACGATTACAGGCAGTTATACCTGCAGAACTTATTATCGCAACCGGTGTTACTTATGACATAGTAAAAACATTAGCTGCTGCCCATATCATTAAGCAAATGATCAATTATTAACATTGAAAGAATAATGTTGATGAAGAATAACTCAATTAAAATATGATCTAATTTAAAAATAAAAAAACTACACTCCTTACCCCACATATCCATGCTTATCTTCAGTGATTTGTTTCGCTCGGGCTGAACTAAAATAATTTGCTAGCTGTTTATACGCTTCTTCAATTTCTTCATCCACAGACGCTTTAACCACATCTAAGGCCTTCACAAAATGTTCCATGACAACTTCCTTCGCTTTCATATCCTCACGTAAGGCAATCATAGCTGCTTCACGACAAACTCCTTCGATGTCTGCTCCCACATAGCCTTCTGTTTTGCTAGCTAACTCTTCAGCATCAACATCCTTGCTAAGGGGCATCCTCTTAAGATAAATCTCAAAAATATTTTTTCTACTACCTTGATCAGGAACAGGAGTTAAAATAACTCGATCAAATCTTCCTTGACGTAATAATGCAGGGTCGACCATATCTGGCCGATTAGTAGCAGCAATAACAACTACATCATTTAACGTTTCTAATCCATCCATCTCTGTCAGCATTTGGTTCACTAATCGTTCAGTTGTATTTGAATCTTGGCTGCTGCCGCTTCTCTTCGGTGCCAAGGCATCA
The DNA here is from genome assembly GCA_016181345.1 of Candidatus Woesearchaeota archaeon. Classification (GTDB taxonomy): domain Archaea; phylum Nanobdellota; class Nanobdellia; order Woesearchaeales; family GW2011-AR9; genus JACOZM01. The sequence goes on along the minus strand of JACOZM010000015.1, from coordinate 546 downwards.
ATTTCATCAAAGAATAATATGGTTGGAGCTGTCTGGCGTGCTTTTCTAAAAATTTCCCGTACAGCTTTTTCTGATTCCCCTACCCATTTGGATAATAAGCTAGGACCATTGACTAAGATAAAATTAGCTTCACTCTCTTTAGCAACTGCCTTAGCTAACAATGTTTTTCCTGTTCCCGGAGGACCATATAACAAAATTCCTCTAGGCGGCCGAATACCCATTCTTTTAAATGCTTCAGGAGTCTTTAGCGGCCATTCAACCGCTTCTTTTAATTTAGATTTAATATCCTCTAATCCACCGATATCAGTCCAACTAACATCTGGAGTTTCAACCAGAACTTCTCGCATTGCACTTGGACGAACAACTTTAAGAGATTCAAAAAAGTCTTTTTGTGTTACCATCAGTTTTTCTAAAATTTCTTTAGGAATTTCCTGACCATCTTCAACGCCTTCAACTTTCAATTCCGGCAAGATCCTTCGCAAAACGATCATAGCCGCTTCTTTTGCCAACGCATTTAAGTCTGCTCCAACAAATCCGTGAGTAATT